>DATGBV010000042.1:0-2490 GCA_035312485.1 Flavobacteriaceae bacterium
ATGAAGATTTGATTGATAAATTGGAAAAAGAAGATAGTGAACGTGAATTATTTTTTAATTCAATATCAAAAAAATTTACTGCACCAAAAAATACCTTATAACATATATTTGTCCTTACAAGTCAAGAGAAAATAGTATTCCATAGCACCTGTTTTTTGCATGTGTCACCTGTTTAAAAACAGTTAAACTCATTTTATAGAATTAATCTTAATCTGACTTTGTTTTCATTAACGGTTTCGCTGGCTATTTTTTTAGCCTGCCACCAAACATATATTGGGAGTCTGTGCTCTCAGAAAATTTAACGTTACCTTTACTGTCCCACTCAAAAATTTGGCTTCTTCCACTTTTATGGAGATCCAGTTAGTATTCGGGCTCAGCAAGGCGCAGACTTTAAATAAACTCTATTTTTTACAAGGCCCACACCGTCTGTCCAATCAAAATTTGCAGGTTCAAGGTTTTGTCCATGATCAAACTCGTACTATGCGTACATTTTTTAATGTGTTATGATCAGAGGAGACTTCCCTTTAATGACCTGAGTTAGGCGTATGGCTCAAACGGTGCGGCCTGTTAATTTACATACTTGTCCACATCAAATACCTTTTTGTGGGTTAACATGTAATAAACTGCCCGGCCCAGCTTATGAGCAAGGATAGCTAATGCAACCTTTTTACCATGTTTGTTTTTGAGTTTCATATGCAGTTGTTTAACTTCTTCGCTTTCACGGATTAGCAGAAGTACCGCTTCATTAAAAGCCCATTTTAGATAAGCGTTACCCATCTTTTTATTAGAGCCCCCTTTTACCTTACCGTCCGATTCTTTTCGTGGTTTTACCAATCGTGTGTAGGATGTAAAGTGCTGTACACGTTCGAAACGCCTGATATCATGGATTTCATAAAGCATAACCAACGCCAGGATTTTGCCAACACCGTAAATGCTTCTTAACAGATAGAATGTATTGTAGTCATGCTCTTTTACACTGCGCTGCAGATAATTCTCAACATCATTAATAACACTGTCATAGTGATTAAGCAGTATAAGATCGGCTTCAATGGTTTTAGCTACGGCTTGTTCATGGAATTTTTCAACAACATTATGGCGGTGGCGTTTACGGGCCACAGGACCATCAAAAGCTTCCACCAGGTACTGGCTGCGGGTGTTTTGGATATGTGCCAAAAGCTCAGACCGTTTATGCATAAAGTACATGCGACGTCTTAATAGATCGCGTGTTGCACGCATACGTTGTGGATAAACATACGCCATTGGAATAAGACCACCGCGCAGCAGCATAGCTATTTTCCGTGAATCAATTTTATCATTCTTTGTCTTTGAACCATGAATAGCCTTCATGTAAAGCGCATGACCTAATACAAATGATATATTATGTTTTAAACAAAAATCAGAGACCCAATACCAGGTGAACATACATTCTACTGCCAGAGAAAGATCATCCAGATAAGGGTTAATTAGCTGAATTAAATAATCCGGATGGGCAGGTATATTCTTATGCACAAGAATTGTGGCTTGCTGATCCACAATACACACATACATATTTTTTGCATGCAGATCTATTCCACAGTAATATTTGTGTTGTTTAGTGTAAAAACGCATCTGTTCCTCCTTTATTTAAGTTTGTTGTCACCAATAAAGGTGCAGGTGCGTTTTTTAAAGGACAAGAATAATATCAAAATACTGTAGCCGACGCTAAGCGTCGGCGATGAATTTTGTACACAGCAATGGTTAGCGTTCAATTCCGGTGCGCGGCTAAGTATTAAGCGTTAGCAGGCCATTAAAAATTAAATTCTTGCAAATACTTGTATATTTTAATAATATACATCCATGAATGAAATTCTTGATAACTGTTCCGGCTTTCAATGGGATAAAGGTAATTCTGAAAAGAACTGGAAGAAACATAATGTAACACAAAATGAATGTGAGCAAGTTTTTTTCAATATCCCTTTAATGATTTCTGATGACATGGAGCATTCTGACAAAGAAAAAAGATGGTTTTTACTAGGGCAAACTGATTCATCCAGGTTATTATTTTTGGTGTTCACTATTAGAAAGAATCTTATTCGTGTAATCTCCGCAAGAGATATGAATAAAAAAGAAAAGGATGTGTATTATGAGCAAATTAAAAAATATTCCTAAATTCAAGAATGAAGATGAAGAAAGAAGTTTTTGGAGCGAAAAAGATTCTACTGAGTACATTGACTGGCGAAAAGCAAAACCAACTTTTTTCTCAAAACTAAAGCCATCTACTAAAACTATCTCATTAAGATTGCCAGAATTTTTATTAGAAGAACTTCGAATGTTGGCTAACAAAAGAGATATTCCCTATCAATCCTTAATCAAAATCTTTCTCAAAGAACAGATAGATAAAGAATTGAAAAAAACTGCTTAAAATGGCCTTTCTAACATATATTTGTCCTTACAAGTCAAGAGAAAATAGTATCCCATAGCACCTGTTTTTTGCATGTGTCACCTGTTTAA
>DATGBV010000043.1:0-3646 GCA_035312485.1 Flavobacteriaceae bacterium
AAACCGCATCTTGATTTTCCTTGGGTTGAATCTTTTCGGCCTCCTCAAAAAACTCCATGGCTGTCCTGAAAAATTCATAAGCGATATATTTAACACGAGGGGTGTTACGGAGCAAAGTGGTTTTCCCCATACGTTCTGCAATAATACCTAGATAATATTTTTGTTCGAATTTGCTATTTAACTGCGAGCAAAGCTCTTTGGCTTTGGATGAAGATGCAGAACTCTTCTCATTTCCAAACTGATCGGTAATTGCCAAAATAAGATAAGATAGTGCTCGTTGGTGATTTGGCTCCACTTTTAAAATATCACGACAAATACTTTCTGCCTGCCAAGGTTCATTTAATAAACGATAATGTTTTGCTCTAATAAGAGCCTTTGGGATTGAATCTTTGGAAAGTGGTTTGAGTTGTAACATAATAAAAAGATTTAATGAACTCCAAAATTATCAAGAATATGAATTTACAAATTTATTGGTAAATATTATTAAAAAGGATGTGCAATTTTTCAAGAAGCACCCTAATGTTTTCAAACCATCGCTACTTCCTATGGTTTGGGATAAAGCGGATTCAGCTAATAAAACCTAGAATCTGTTGTTTCATAAATGACTAAACACAACATTATCCGTTTTATTGATAGCCCAATGGATAAGTTTTTTTCTTAATGAAAATTGGGGAGCCTTTATTGTTTTGTGGTTACTTATGAGGGTAAACCATGAATCTATTTTAGGCCAGAGAAATTCACATTTAGGTTTAAAAAAATTAAAATGTCCAATTGAGTCCAACCCAAATCTTTTTGGATGTAAATGTTCATGAAATTTATAAGGAGAACCATATGAATGGTATAAATGTTTAACAGATTTTAGCGGGGCCAACATCTTGTCATCAGAAAAACTTAAAAATTTTAAGGGTAAATTGATGTCTTTATATTTTATAGGGGCATCAACTTCAACCCCTAATATTCCAGACTTATTCCTGCCCCATTTAGCCCAGTCTTTTGCAATTGATTTATGGATGTCATATTTTCCACCATATACAAATGCCGGGACATAGCCGAATATGGTTATAAAAAAGGGAATAAAAAAATACCAGAAAATATTTACTTTAAGTTTAAAAGCCCCATCCCAATTTTTATTTGAAACATTTTGAGAGGCAACCAAATAGGCCGCTTTAATTTTATGACTATTTTCGGCAAGAGGAAGGATTTGGCCAGCAATGCTGTGTCCTAAAAAATAGAGTTCTTCTTCAGGGAATTGCCTTTGGGCAAAAGTTATTACAGAGTTAATATCCTTACGGCCCCAATCACTCAATCTTATTTTATAGTCTCTAGGTACTTGTTTATGCCTTAACATTCCGTAATAGTCAAAAAATATAACACTATATGATAACTTAAAAAAGTAATCAGCAATATCTTTATAAAAACTTCTGGCCACTCCCATTGCAGGTGCAATGATTAATACTTTTGTACTAGTTGGATTATTCAAAACTGTACAATGAACTTCTCTGTATTTATTTACTATTTTTATATCCATGTCAATTACAATTTTCTATTTTTTAGATTATAAAAACTTATTGGTGTTTATAATTTTTGCCAAAAGTATTTAGGAAATTGACTAGAGTGTATTTGCTATTGGTATTATTATCTATGCGAAAAGGATTATTTAAGAGTTATAATAATTTGCATTTGTTTTAAATGAAAACTTCTGAAACGAAATATGCTAAATCAGGTGACGTAAACTTAGCTTATCAGATTATAGGAGAGAAAGGAGAATACCTTATTTTAATCTCTGGCTGGGTAACCAATGTTGAGGAAGCCTGGAATATCCCTCAAT
Organism: Flavobacteriaceae bacterium; assembly: GCA_035312485.1. Classification (GTDB taxonomy): domain Bacteria; phylum Bacteroidota; class Bacteroidia; order Flavobacteriales; family Flavobacteriaceae; genus Gilvirhabdus. Next base: position 1,829 of record DATGBV010000043.1, read on the forward strand.
TATCGGCATGGCTTAGGTACTTGGCTTCGTTCAGCAAATTGATACTTTTTGATAAACGAGGAACTGGCCTTTCTGATAATGTCAACAAAAACCATCTACCAGATATTAAACAAAGAGCTGAAGATCTTAAAATTATAATGAAATCCAACGGGATAGAAAATGCCAATTTAATAGGATTGTCAGAAGGAGGTCCACTCGCAATATATTTAGCAGCATATTATCCTGAAATGGTGAATAAGCTAATCCTGATTGGAAGTTTTGCAAAGTGGATCAAAACAAAAGACTATCCATTTGGGATGACGAGAACAAAGCATGAAAGAATCAAAGAACATATTTTTGAACACTGGGGAGAACCTGTAGGTTTAAATTTGATGGCTCCTAGTGTTCAAGGAAATAAAATAGCTCAAGACCAATGGGCAAGATTTTTAAGAAGAAGTGCGAGCCCCGGTACTGCTAAAGTGTTTTATGAAATGAACATAGAAATAGACATTAGAGACTGTCTAAAAAATGTTATTGCTCCAACACTGATTATGCATAGAATAGATGACGCACTAATTGAATATGGACATAGCAAATATTTGCATGATAAAATAGATAATTCTCAATTGATTGCTTCCGAAGGAAAAGATCATCTACCTTGGTTTAGTATAAAACGTAATGAAATCATTGCTATTCAAACTTTTTTAAAAGATGGAAACGCCATTGATAATCTAAAACTGGAATTTTTAACAATCGAAGATATTTTTACTTTATATGCTATAAAAGATTACATTCAAAATAATATTCAAAAAGACCTAAATATAAAAGACCTTTCAAAATATTTTGGAATTAACGATTATAAATTAAAAAAGGGCTTTAGGTTGTTATTTGAGACTCCTGTGATAGGTTTTTTAACAGATATAAGATTAGAGAATGCATGCAAACTTCTCATGGATCCACAAGAAACTATTTTGTCAATTGCTGAGCAAGTGGGATATGTACATCCTAATAATTTTTCAGTTGCTTTTAAAAGAAAATTTGGAATATCACCTACTCAATATAGATCGACTTTGACGAAGGGTTAATTAAAAATACTTAAACATTTTTTGTGAATAGCCGAAAGTAAATAGAGATATTATTAATTTTATTTTTAGGCACCCAAAAATTTAAAGATTGAAAGGATAATTATAATCAGTTTTGCGAGTCCCGTCCAGACTGCAAATAAAATGTTGTGTTGGTCACAGAAATGTGGCAAAGTAGTTTAGAAATAGACTAGTGAAAAGCTTTTCCTTAAAGCCTGCCTTGAGCGGTGTCGAAAGGGGAGGGCTTTTTTTGTTTTGTTATTTTAAGATAGGAACCTTATAAATATAATTCAGCTAAATGGTTGGAATAAGTTGGTTTAAATGAAAAAAGAACCTACCTTATATCTTTCATATGATCCAACAATGATTATCCCTTATTGTCTTTATAATTTAATATAGAAAATGTCAACAAAATATCTCAATAAATATAATGATATCCTCATTTTCTTAATATTAATACCATTTATTAATACGATTAATTACCATTTGACCTATACCAATATTCGTTGGGATTGGTATACCTATACTACATACTTAATTGACACGGCACAAGGGTATATTGCTTGGTGGATCATAAGAGTTGTCATTACATTTTTGGATCGAAGATTACCCTATCACAAATCCCTGATAAAGCGCTTGTTTTTGCAATTGATATTGACCAACATTTTTGCACAAGGGTTCATTATTCTAGCTACAGTTGTTATAAATGAAATATTTGGTGGCAAACCCTTGCCCATAAAATTTTATACCTATAACC
>DATGBV010000044.1:0-8920 GCA_035312485.1 Flavobacteriaceae bacterium
TAAGGCCTACAAGCGAAGCCATAATATGGAACACTTATAAAAATTGGATACAGTCATATAGAGATTTACCAATATTGATTAATCAATGGGCAAATGTTGTGCGTTGGGAAATGCGTACACGTTTATTTTTAAGAACCGCCGAATTTTTATGGCAAGAAGGACATACAGCTCATGAAACTAAGGAGGAAGCTTATGCAGAGGCAGAATTGATGAACAATGTTTATGCAACTTTTGTGGAAAATTTTATGGCAATTCCAGTTATTAAAGGTTTAAAAACAGAAAGCGAACGCTTCGCAGGTGCGGACGAAACCTTTTGTATTGAGGCTTTAATGCAAGATGGAAAAGCATTGCAAGCAGGTACATCACACTATTTAGGTCAAAATTTCGCAAAAGCTTTTGATGTGAAATATGTAAATAAACAAGGAAAACAAGACTATGTTTGGGCTACTTCTTGGGGAGTTTCCACCAGATTAATGGGAGCATTGATTATGACACATAGCGATGATAATGGATTGGTTCTTCCACCTAATTTAGCACCTAATCAAGTTATTATTGTACCTATTTATAAAAATGATGAGCAATTAAGAGAAATTACCAATCTTACAAATGGCATAATCAAGAATCTACGTTCCAAAAATATTTCAGTAAAGTTTGACAATAGAACAACGTTTAGACCAGGAGCTAAATTTGCACAGCACGAATTACAAGGCGTACCTTTAAGAATAGCTATTGGTCCAAAAGATTTAGAAAATAAAACTGTAGAATTAGCTAGAAGAGATACACTTACAAAATCAATTATTGCTTTGAGCAGTTTAACAGAAACAGTTGAGGCTTTGCTTAAGGAAATTCAAAAAACATTGTTTCAAAAAGCATTAGACTTCAGGAACAATCATATTACAAAAGTTGAAAACTTTGATGAATTCAAACAGGTTTTAGAATCAAAAGGTGGATTCATCTCTGCACATTGGGATGGTACCGATGAAACAGAAGATAAAATTAAGAACTTGACTAAAGCAACTATTAGGTGTATTCCGTTGGATAATGAAGATGAAAGTGGTCTCTGCGTTTATTCTAAAAAGCCCTCAAAACGTAGAGTATTGTTTGCTAAAGCTTATTAATTTAATTTTTTTGTAAAAAAGATTATTTAGGAGTTGCAACATTTAAAAATAGTTGTATTTTTGCATCCGCAATGGAAACATTGTAACGTTATTTGATAAGTATTCCAATTTTTATTTTCATAAAAGTAGGATATAATAAAACAAATGGCCCGTTCGTCTATCGGCTAGGACGCCAGGTTTTCATCCTGGTAAGAGGGGTTCGATTCCCCTACGGGCTACAATTTTTAATAAATAAAAAATACAGATGGCAAATCATAAGTCAGCGTTAAAAAGAATTAGAAGTAACGAAGCCAAGCGCTTAAGAAATAGATATCAACATAGAACGACTCGTAATGCTATTAAGAAATTACGTGAAACAACAAAAAAGAAAGATGCTGAAGCAGAATTGCCTTCAGTTGTGTCTATGATTGATAAATTGGCAAAGAAAAACATTATTCATGACAACAAAGCGGCAAATCTTAAATCTGGTTTGGTTAAACATGTAGCTTCTTTATAAGAAAAAAATTGTTATATATAAAAAAAGATTCTCAAATTGAGAAGCTTTTTTTGTTTAATATTTTACTGTCTTTAACCATTCATCGAGATTAAAAACTCTTCGTTATTCTTGGTTTGTTTAAAACGCTCATTAATAAATTCCATAGCTTCTACAGGGTTCATGTCTGCAAGGTATTTTCGCATTACCCACATACGCTGTATAGTGTTCTCATCTAATAGTAAGTCATCTCGGCGTGTGCTCGAAGAAGTAAGATCTATAGCTGGGAAAATTCTACGATTGGATATTTTTCTATCCAATTGAAGCTCCATATTACCGGTTCCTTTAAATTCTTCGAAAATTACCTCGTCCATTTTAGAACCAGTTTCAGTCAGGGCAGTTGCAATAATTGATAAAGAACCACCATTTTCAATTTTTCTGGCAGCACCAAAGAAACGTTTTGGTTTATGTAGTGCATTAGAATCTACACCACCACTTAATATTTTACCAGAAGCTGGTTGTACTGTGTTGTAAGCTCTTGCCAAACGTGTAATAGAATCTAATAAAATAACAACATCATGACCACATTCTACCAAACGTTTTGCTTTTTCAAGAACAATATTGGCAATTTTTACGTGCTCGTGCGCTTCCTTATCAAATGTTGAAGCGACAACTTCACCACGAACATGGCGTTGCATGTCTGTAACTTCTTCAGGACGCTCATCAATTAGAAGAATAATTTGGTAAACTTCTGGGTGATTGGCTGCTATAGCATTTGCCACATCTTTTAAAAGCATGGTTTTACCGGTTTTTGGTTGCGATACAATCATACCACGCTGACCTTTTCCAATTGGAGAAAACAAATCGATAATACGTGTTGAAATGGTACTTTGTCTTTCAGCCAATTTGAATTTTTCCCTTGGAAATAAAGGTGTTAAATGTTCAAATGAAACTCTGTCTCTTACAACTTGAGGATCTAAACCATTTATTTTATTAACCTTAATCAACGGAAAATATTTTTCACCTTCTTTTGGTGGTCTAACATTTCCTAAAACGGTATCACCTGTTTTTAATCCAAACAAACGAATTTGTGATTGCGACACATAAATGTCGTCAGGAGATGATAAATAATTATAATCTGACGAGCGCAAGAAACCATAACCATCTTGCATAAGGTCTAAAACACCTTCGCTCTCAATAATAGCATCAAATTCGTAATCTGGCTCTCTGTAACGGTTGCGAGTATCTTTGTTACCAGATTTTCCTTGGTTATTATTAGAATTGTTCTGATTTTTAGGATTATTTTTTTGATGTACCTTTTCTTTTTTATGCGTGTTGTCTTTTTTAGGCGTATTGTCTTTTTTAGGTGCATTGTTAGACGGCTCATCATCTTTTTTCTTTTCTTCACTTTTTTCTATTGAGTGTTGTTTTGAAGAATCTTGAGCAGATTGGTTTTGTTGATGACCCTTATTGCTTTTTGGCTTTTGAATTCGCTCTCTTCTTTGTTTTTGAGGCTTTTCCTCTTTTTTGGCTTCTTGTGTTTTTGGGTTTGCTGCTTGATAATCTAATATTTGATATACTAAATCCAGTTTTTTTAATGAACGATATTTAGATATGTTCAAGTCTTTTGCAATCTCTTGTAAGTCTGAGAGTTTTTTTTCTTTTAATTGTGAAATTTCAAACATTGATGTTGAATTGAATATTTGTATTAAATATTAAAATTGAATTTTTATGAAAAATTGATTTTAATTCGAAGAATAACAATCTGCAAATGTGATTGATGCGAATTGTTATTGCAATTATACAACTTTATTTTAATCTTTTTACATATATTTTAAAAAAGAAACTATTATTTTTGCGCTTCAGTTTATTAAAATTTAATGATTCAACGAATTCAAACCATTTATCTTTTATTGTCTATTGCAGTTGCAGGTGGACTAATATTTGTATTTAGTCTTTGGACTAATATAAATGGTGTTGAGGTATTTGCAAAAGACAATCTATTATACTTAAGTTTGTTTTTAGGTTCGGCATTGTTGTCATTAATTTCAATTTTCATGTATAAAAACAGGAAGTCTCAATTTGTTTTGGGGCGTCTTAACATCATATTAAACTTTATTTTACTAGGATTATTTGTGTATCTATCTCTAAATTTATCTGGAGAAACTTTGGTTTCTGAGAAAGGTATTGGGATGCTTCTACCTATTGTTTCTATCGTGTTATTGGCTTTGGCCAATAAGGCCATCAAAAAGGATGAAGATCTTGTAAAATCTGTAGATCGATTACGATAAACCTATCATCTTAGTAGTATTAGTGCGTGAAAACCCTGACAGAATCGTCAGGGTTTTTTATCTCTTATCAAATTCTATTACTTCCAGATTTTTAATATCATTTCCATCAATAATAAACCTTAACATGGTTCTTTTCTTATGAAGACCTCTTTTGCCAACTGCTCCAGGATTCATGTGCAATAAATTAAGTTTTTTATCTGGCATTACTTTTAATATATGTGAATGTCCACTAATAAAAAGTTTTGGAGGATTTTTCTTAATATCTTCCCTTACTCTAATATCATAACGGTTTGGATAACCACCAATATGAGTTATCCAAACATCAACTCCTTCACACATAAATCTGTTGTGTTCTGGAAATTCAACCCTAATTTTTGAACTATCTATGTTTCCATATACACCTTTTAAAGGCTTAATTTTTTTAATGGCATCAGTTACTTTTATATCTCCAATATCTCCTGCATGCCAAACTTCATCAGCTTGATTTACATATTTTAGTATTTGATCATCTATATAACCATGAGTGTCTGAAAGCAAAAGTATTTTTATCATTATAAAAAGTTAATGAATCATGTAAAGTGCTAAAACTATTTATCTTTGTAGCTTCTAAACAAAAATAATACAACTTGCGATATTTTTTAGAACTTTCTTACAATGGTAAAGCTTATTTTGGTTGGCAAAATCAGCCTGATGCCATAACTGTTCAAGAAGTTATCGAAAAAACCCTTTCAACTTTATTGAAGGAAGGTATTAGCATTGTTGGTGCTGGGAGGACAGATGCTGGAGTACATGCTTTGCAAATGTTTGCTCATTTTGATACCAATATTAATTTAAACATAACTGACCTACAATATAAACTAAATTCTTTTTTGCCAAAAGATATTGTCATACACAATATATTTGGAGTTGTAGAAGAAGCCCATGCACGTTTTGATGCTTTAAGTAGAGAATATCTATATAGAATTTCGCTAGTAAAAAATGCGTTTACTTTTGATAATACTTATTTTTTGAAAACAAATTTGGACATTGATAAAATGCACGAAGCTTCAAAAATACTATTTGATTATAAAGATTTTCAATGCTTTTCTAAAAGCAATACAGATGTAAAAACGTATAATTGTAATATCATGAAAGCTGAATGGAAATTTAAAAACGATGAATTGCAATTTGTTGTAAAGGCGGATAGATTTTTACGAAATATGGTAAGAGCTATTGTAGGAACCATGATAAATATTGGTTTGGGTAAAATTAAAGTAGAAGATTTACATCATATAATTAAATCCAAAGATAGAAGTGAAGCAGGTTTTTCTGTACCAGCACACGCCTTATATTTAACAAAAATTGAATACCCAGAACACATTAAAATCAATGACTAAAAAGAAAGAAAATATATTTGACTTCGTGCTTTTTAAGAGGTTGTTTAAGTTTATTAAACCTTATAGAATGGTGTTTGCTGCTGTTCTGTGCACTGTAATTCTTATAGCTTTTTTCAGTGCGGTTAAACCAAAAATACTCCAACTTGCAATAGACAATAATATTGCAACAAAAACTATTGAAGGTTTTTTGCCATATGTCCTTTTAATGATGGGCTTATTATTAATGGAGGTTTTTTTTCAGTTACTCTTTATTTTTTATGCTGCGTGGTTAGGGCAAAATGTTGTAAAAGATATTCGCGTAAGATTGTTTAATCACATGTTAAGTTTTAAAATGAAATACTACGATAATTCTTCTGTTGGTGTTTTAATAACCAGAGCTGTGACTGATATGGAACGTATTGCAGATATTTTTGGTCAAGGGTTGTTTATGATTTTCAGAGATTTACTCACTATGATTGTGGTTTCAGCATTTATGATTTTAATGAACTGGCAATTGAGTCTCATTGTCTTTTTAATGTTGCCTTTGGTTTTATATGCAACAAAAGTATTTCAGAAATATATGAAGAAGGCCTTCGAAGAAGTTAGAACAGAAGTTTCAAACTTAAATTCTTTTGTTCAAGAACGAATTACAGGCATGAAAATTCTTCAACTTTTTACGCGTGAGGAAATAGAATACCAAAAATTTAAAGCAATAAACGAACGCCATAAAAAAGGATGGTTAAAAACGGTCTGGTACAACTCTATTTTCTTCCCAATTGCCGAATTATCTTCATCAGTAACTATTGGGCTTGTAGCATGGTATGGTGGCTTAAATACTGTTTTAAACCAAACGGCTTCATTAGGTGATCTTACAGCTTTTATCATGTTTATTCCTATGTTGTTTAGACCTTTACGTCAAATAGCAGACAAATTTAATACCTTGCAAATGGGAATGGTGGCTGCAACAAGAGTCTTTAAAGTTATTGATACTACCTCACATATTGACGATGTTGGAACTCTTGAGATATCTCATTTTAAAGGAGATATTAAACTTGATAATGTTCACTTTAGTTATGTGCAAGGAGAAGAAGTTTTAAGAGGTATTTCTCTGGATATCAAATCTGGAGAAACGGTTGCTATTGTTGGTGCTACTGGAGCAGGAAAAAGTACAATTATTAATTTATTGAATCGTTTTTATGAAATTAACAAAGGAGCTATAACTATTGATGGCATAAACATTAAGGATGTTAGATTGGCTTCGTTAAGAGGGCAAATAGCCGTTGTATTACAAGATGTTTTCCTGTTTGCAGATACAATTTTAAATAATATAACATTAAACCATCCTGAAATAACCGAAGAACAGGTTCATTTGGCAGCAAAAAATATAGGTATTCACGATTTTATTTTAAGCTTACCAAATGGGTATCAGTATAATGTGAAAGAACGTGGCGTTATGTTGTCTTCAGGACAACGTCAACTGATTTCTTTTTTAAGAGCTTATGTTACAAACCCAAGTATTTTAATTTTGGATGAAGCAACTTCTTCTGTCGATTCCTATTCAGAACAACTTATTCAAAATGCAACAGATAAAATAACCAAAGGCAGAACTTCTATTATTATAGCTCACAGATTGGCAACTATTAAAAAGGCAGATACAATTATTGTCATGGATGATGGACAAATTGTGGAAAAGGGAACGCATAAAGAACTACTTAAGAAACAAGATGGTTATTATAAAAACCTTTATGAAGTTCAGTTTTTGAAAGAAGAAGTTGTTTAAATATTTTATTGAGCAGCTCTTTGGGCCTCAATCATTTCTTTAAAAACTTCTGTTCCACCAGTTGCAAACATAATTACCATCGTGACAATAATTGCGATTACATAAAATACTAACAGAATCAAAAGAAAGAAAAGTGTTCTTAAAACAATACCTTTAAAGCTTAATTGGTAAAGACGTTTTAAACAATATGCAGAAAAAGTAATCTGCATTAGCATCACATAAAAACTTATATTACCCATTTTCAAACCAACTAAAGCAGAAAAGACAACAATAAATGCACCTAAAATGGTTAGTTGAGCAATAATGTACATAAATGCTACAAGATGTTCTGTATAATTGTATTTGTTAATATTGAAAAATACAATTTTGGACATAAGAGCATACAATGGAACAAATAGCATTAATACTATAGAATGATAATCTTGTACAAATTTTAATATGTTGTTTGTGAAAGCTTCAGTTCCTTTAGTCGAAATTGCTGAAAGATCTAAAAACTCTGGATGGAAACTTCTAACAATAAAATACTCTAGCCCAGTAATAGTTATTGCAATAGCAAAATAGCTAATTATATTTACATACCTTTTTCTTGTACCTCTTATGTAGCCATCAATAACAGATTCTGGCTTAGTAAACAAATGAATGAAAGTTTGTAGGAACTTATTATCGTAGTTTAAAAACTGCTCGCTAAAATCGTTGATAAGATTTTTAAGAGTCAATCTATTTCTTATGACTTTAGCACCACAATTATAACAAAAATCACTTTCAAGTAAGAATTTGGTTTGGCAATTTTTACAGAGCATTACATCAAATCTTTTTTAATAATATCTGTAAGCTCAACTGTGTTTTTAAATAAGATAAACTCACCATCTTTAAAATAAGAAATTTGACCTGTTTCTTCACTAACCACCAGAGCTAAAGCGTCTGTTTTTTCTGTAATACCAATAGCTGCCCTATGCCTTAATCCAAAACGTTGAGGTATATTTTTTTCGTTATTTAGAGGAAGAACCACACGTGTGGCTTTTACAATATTATTGGCAATAATTATAGCACCATCATGTAACGGGCTGTTTTTAAAAAAAATACTTTCAATTATTGGTTGCGTTACTTTAATATTCATTTCGTCTCCTGTATTTGTCAGGAAATCCAAATTGTTATGATGCTCTAAAACAATGAGTGCTCCTGTTTTTGTTGTTGCCATTTTGTTACATGCAGAAATAATGGCTTCAACATCAGTTTCATCAAAAGTATCAGTTTTTAAAAATTTAAATTGTTTAAAAAACTTCCGTCGTGTACCAAAATTTGTAGAACCTACCATCAACAAAAACTTTCTAATTTCTGGTTGAAAAACGACTATTAAAGCTATAATACCAACTTTCATGAATCCACCAAAAATGGTGGTGAGTAATTCCATTTTCAGAAAATCGGTTAATCGCCAAGCTAGGTAGATAAAAATAATACCAATAAATATTTTGATGGCAACAGTACCTTTTACCAATTTATAAATATAATAGAGTAGAAGTGCTACAAGAATAACATCTATGATGTCTACAAGTTTAAATTCTAAAAGGTCTTTGAAAATATCCAAGCTATATGGGTTTTGGTAAATTTAGGAAAATAAGATTAATAAATGAATTCTTGACTTATGATAGTCATATTTGGTGAATCTATTCTTAATAAAAGCGACTTATACATTATGTAATCTTGAAAAGTTAAAGAAGAATCAAAACTTAAAACTAAATTACCTTCTAAAGTGTTTAATTGTTCAAGCTTTATCAATTTGCCATTGAAAGAAATGCTTTTTTTAGCAAAATATATAATTGCACTGTTTGGGAATTCTTTAGAAATTACTGATTCCTTTTTAACAGAATAAACAACATCCGTAAAATCAATAAACCCTAAATTGT
>DATGBV010000045.1:0-2875 GCA_035312485.1 Flavobacteriaceae bacterium
CATCTAGTAGACATTCATCATGCTGGAACAGCTATGCGTTTTTTAACGGCTTATTTTTCAATTAAGGAAAATAGTGAAGTTATTTTAACGGGTTCTTCACGAATGCAAGAAAGACCCATAAAAATATTAGTGGATGCTTTAAAGTTTTTAGGAGCAGAAATTGAATATGTTGAAAACGAAGGTTATCCGCCTATAAAAATTACAGGCAAGAAATTAACCAAAACCAAAGCAACTTTAAAAGCCAATGTAAGCAGTCAATATATTTCAGCGCTTTTGCTCATAGCTTCCAAACTAGAGAATGGTTTAGAATTAACTTTAGATGGAGAAATTACTTCAATTCCGTACATAAATATGACCCTTGGTTTGTTAAATCAAATAGGTATTAAAACCAGTTTTGAGAAAAATACTATTCGTGTTTATCCATTTAATGGAAATTTAAAATCCAAAATCCTACACGTAGAATCAGACTGGTCATCAGCTTCATATTTTTATGGCATTGTTGCCTTAAGCGAAATAGGTACAGAAATAACTTTATCGCATTATAAAGCAGATTCACTTCAAGGAGATTCTGTTTTAGCAGAAATCTACATTAGCTTTGGTGTACAATCTACATTTTCGAAGAATAAGGTTAAACTTAAAAAAGTCTCCCACAACTTTTCAAATTTTACCTACAATCTTATCAAAGCACCAGATATTGCCCAAACCATAGTAGTTACCTGTTTTGCTTTGGGTATTGAGTGTTATTTAACAGGTTTACATACCTTGAAAATAAAGGAAACGGATAGATTATATGCCTTAAAAACCGAAATTGAAAAACTAGGAGGCATTGTTGAAATCACAGACCATTCATTACACTTAATGGCTTCAACTGTAATTAAAGAGTATGTGTCAATAACAACTTATAATGACCACAGAATGGCTATGGCATTTGCACCTTTAGCCTTAAAAGTTCCTATTATAATAGAAGATTCTCAAGTAGTTTCAAAATCATATCCAGATTATTGGAATGACCTTGAATCTATAGGTTTTAAAATAGAAAAATAATAATTAGTCAAATACTTGACTTTGCCTGTTTCAAGATTGTATATTTGCACCTTTCAAAAAACAATCATATGAAATTATCACACTTTAGCTTTGATTTACCAGCCGATTTATTAGCCGAATATCCATCAGAACATAGAGATGAGGCGAGATTAATGGTATTAAACAGAGAAAAACAAACTATAGAGCATAAACATTTTAAAGATTTAATCGATTATTTTAATGAAGATGACGTGATGATTCTTAACAATACCAAAGTTTTCCCTGCAAGACTATTTGGTAATAAAGAAAAAACTGGTGCCAGAATTGAAGTATTCCTTTTAAGAGAGTTAAGTGAAGAGCAACGTCTTTGGGATGTTTTGGTAGATCCTGCGCGTAAGATTAGAATAGGTAATAAACTTTACTTTGGTGATGACGACATGCTTGTTGCCGAAGTTATAGACAATACAACATCTAGAGGAAGAACCTTACGTTTCTTGTTTGATGGTTCTTACAAAGAATTCAGAAATAAGTTAACGGAATTAGGAGAAACACCACTTCCTAAATATATAAAGAGAGAAGTGGAGCCAGAAGATGAAGAACGATATCAAACTATTTTTGCAAAAAAGGAAGGTGCTGTTGCTGCTCCTACAGCTGGTATGCATTTCTCAAAACACCTATTAAAACGTTTAGAGATAAAAGGTGTTAAGTTTGCCGAAGTAACTTTACATGTAGGTTTAGGAACATTCAACCCTGTTGAGGTTGAAGACCTTTCCAAACATAAAATGGATAGTGAAGAAGTTACCATAGATCCTCATGCAGTAAACATTATTAATAATGGTATTAAAAATAGAAAACGTATTTGTGCAGTAGGTACTACAAGTATGCGTGCAATTGAAAGTTCTGTGTCTTCTAGTGGAACCTTAAATGAAATGGATGGATGGACTAACAAATTTATTTTTCCTCCATACGAGTTTAGTATTGCAAACTGTATGATTACTAATTTCCATACGCCAAAATCAACATTATTGATGATGGCTTCTGCTTTTGCAGGTCACGACTTTTTAAAGAAAGCTTATGATGAAGCTGTGAAGGAAAAGTATAAGTTTTACAGTTATGGCGACGCCATGTTAATTTTGTAAATTATATGAGCCTCGATTTTCGAGGCTTTTTTATCTCATTGATGTTAGAAGAGAAAAAGGATATACGGGCACTGACCAAAGACCAGCTTCGGGATTTTTTTGTTTCAAAAGGTGATAAGGCATTTCGTGGCAATCAAGTGTATGAATGGCTTTGGAAAAAATCCGCACACACTTTTGAAGATATGACTAATATTTCAAAAGAGACAAGGCAAATGCTCGAGTCTAATTTTGTAATTAATCATATTAAGGTAGATACTATTCAACGCAGCTCTGACGGAACCATAAAAAATGCAGTACGTCTGCATGATGGATTGGTAGTAGAATCTGTGTTAATTCCAACCAAAACCAGAACTACAGCCTGTGTGTCTTCACAAGTTGGTTGTAGCTTGGATTGCAAATTCTGTGCAACGGCAAGATTAAAACGTATGCGCAATCTTAATCCAGATGAAATTGTAGACCAGGTGGTGGCTATAGATAATGAAAGCCGTTTATATTTTGACAGGCCATTGTCAAACATTGTCTTTATGGGCATGGGAGAACCACTCATGAACTATAACAATGTCTTAAAGGCGATTGATAAAATTACGTCGCCTGATGGTTTAGGAATGTCGCCAAAACGTATCACATTGTCAACATCTGGTGTGCCAAAAATGATAAAAAAAATGGCAGATGATGAAGTGAAATTTAATTTGGCGGTGTCTTTGCATTCAGCG
>DATGBV010000046.1:0-7733 GCA_035312485.1 Flavobacteriaceae bacterium
CGTTATACATTTTGGTCTGGAATTATTGGAGGAACGTTTTTAATGTTGTCATACTTTGGTACAGACCAAAGCCAGGTACAACGCTATCTTTCTGGTAAATCTGTAAAGGAAATGCAATTAGGTTTGTTGTTTAACGGATTATTAAAAGTACCTATGCAATTCTTCATTCTACTGGTTGGCGTTATGGTGTTTGTATTCTATCAATTTAACGAAGCTCCTGTTAATTTTAATCCTTTGGCAACCGAAGTTGTATTAAATTCTGAATATGCTGACGAATTCAAATCTTTACAAGAAGAGCAACATCAAATTTTCGAAAACAAACAAACCATTATATCATCGTTTATCGATTCTCAAAATACTGATGGCACACAACAGATAAGCTCGGCCAATAAAGCAAACGATGATGTGAGAACCCAAGCAAGGCAACTTATAGATAAAGCGTCACAAGAACAAAACATTAAAGTTGAAAGTAACGACAAAGATTATGTTTTTATTCATTTTATTCTGAACAACTTACCAAGAGGTTTAATAGGCCTTTTATTGGCAGTTATTTTAAGCGCTGCTATGTCTAGTACCTCTAGCGAATTGAATGCTTTAGCATCAACAACTACTATAGATTTATACAAACGTAACGTATCAAAAAAAACACAAACAGAAATGGTAGCTGCATCCAGATGGTTTACTTTACTTTGGGGAATTCTTGCCATTCTTGTAGCATGTATTGCTAATTTGGCCGAAAATTTAATTCAGTTGGTAAACATCATAGGTTCTATTTTTTACGGAAATGTATTGGGCATTTTTCTTCTTGCTTTCTTTTTTAAATATGTAAAAGGGAATGCGGTTTTCATTTCTGCGCTAATTACTCAAGTCATTGTTATTGCGCTATTTCTTTTAAATGAATATGAGTATATTAACCTACCATTTTTATGGTTAAATTTTGTTGGCTGTATCATTGTTATGGCTATCGCATTTTTAATTCAAACAACTCACAAAACAAATGTCACAACAAGTTAAACCTATTCGTTGGGGAATTATTGGTCTTGGTAATATTGCTCATAAATTTTCTCAAGATTTATTAACTATCGAAGATGCAGAGCTGTATGCTGTAGCATCCAGAACTCAAGAAAAAGCAGATGAATTTGCAAAAAAATACAATGCAACTAAAGCTTATGCCTCTTATGAGGATTTAGCAAACGACAATAATGTTGATGCTGTTTACATTGCTACTCCTCATGTTTTGCATAAAGAAAACACAATAATGTGCCTAAAAAAAGGTATTGCTGTGCTGTGCGAAAAACCTTTTGCAATGAATGCTCAAGAAGTTGAAGACATGATTGCTTGTGCAAAGGAAAACAATACATTATTGATGGAGGCTTTATGGACCTATTTTCTTCCGCATTATCAGTATGTTCTCAATTTAATTGAAAACAAAACGTATGGTAATGTATTAAAACTAGAATCTCAATTTGGTTTTTTTAGAGAATTTAATGATGCTTCAAGAACCTTTAATAAGTCATTAGGTGGTGGTAGTTTATTGGACATTGGCATCTACCCAATATTTACGGCAATTTCTACTTTAGGCATACCAAAACAGATTGAAGCTTCTGCTACTTTTTTTAGTAATGGAGCTGACTCATTATGTAATATGACATTTCATTATAACAATAATTGTAAAGCGCAGTTAAAAAGTACTTTTTTGGCTAACATTCCAACAGAAGCTATTTTTCATTGCGAAGATGCAACAGTAAAGATTAATCACATGTTTCATATGCCAACAACGGTTTCAATAATTATTGATGGAAAAGAAGATGTTAAAGATTTTGGATATAATACTATTGGCTATAATTATGAAGCTATTCACTTCAACCAACTTATTAGAGAAGGTAAAAAAGAAAGTAATATTATGACGTTTGATTTTAGTAGAAAGATTATTAAAATCCTAGATGAAGTTAGTAAGATTATAGGTTTGGAATATTAATATTTCTCTTCGTTTTCAATAAACTTATTATGAAATATTTTTATAATATAAAAAAGCGCAACATTTTGGTTATTGAGCGTAGTCGAAATAAGTTGCGCTTTTCTGTTTTAAAATCTTTTGATATTTATAGAGCTCCCCATTCTTTAAGAGAGTCTTTGTTCATTTTTACATAATCTGCATTACCTGCTTCTTTTGAACCTGCCAAAGATTTTTTAGCAATCTCTATAGCACCTGCTTTATCACCAGCTTTAGCGTAAATTAAAGATTGTTGTCTTAATTGCCAGAATTGTGGAGTATCTGTCATACTCATAGCTTTATCTATCCATTCCTTAGCTTTGTTAATGTCTTTTCCTTCTTGTAAATAGTATACAGCAGAAGCAAAATAATCATTAAAGCCAGGTCCACTTAAGGCACTATCTATACTTGCTTGAACTGTAGCATCTGTAGGTAATTCAAATGGAATACCAACATACACTTTATCCCATATAATATCCAAAGTAGCTGAAGAATTCTTTATGTTATTGATATCCAATGTAAATGTTTCTACACTAAAAGGTAATGGATAAACTTTTACAGTTGTTTTTGCTGCAACTTTGCTATCGTCCCATTCTTGAGGTGTTCCCCAATTATTAGTATCTGAATAAAAAACTACATCCCAAGATTCTACGTTTGGCGTTGCAAAAATAGCATAGGTTCCTGCCTTTAATGTTTGACCATCTATGGTAGCATCTGTACTAAAAGTTATCATGGTATTTCTATTGGCACCAAATCGCCATAATTTTTCGTACGGTACCAAATCGCCAAAAACAGTTCTTCCTTTTACGCCTGGACGTGAATACTCAATGGTAATATCTGTTAATCCTACTTTTTGTTCAATCTTACCAGATGGACTTGGTTGTGGTGTTTGTACTTGAGCATTAACACTTATTGTTAACGCTAAAGCAACAATCATTAGAGTGATTTTTTTCATAATTTTTTCGAGTTTTAGAGTTGTTATTTATGTTTTTATAAAATTACATATTTATAAAGCTTCAAATGTTAACAAAAACTTAAATTAAGATGTTAAGCCATCCAAATTCACTAACTAAACATATTACATTTATCAATTTGATAACATTTTTATTAAGACTAGTTTGTCTTAGTAACAATCTAAAAACATTATAAAAAGTATAACTCCAACTTCTTGTTAGGGTTTTTTATTATATAAAATTAAAAAGCTAACTTCGCTTACTTGTACTGAACTAGCTTCAGTATCGTCTGATATAAAATAACTTGTATTGAGCTTGTCGAAATATTAAAACGATGCATATCAAATCGATAAGCGTAACTCCAAAAATAATCACTTTAAATACTCCAAAACATTATTTTCTATACGCTTTTGAATGTTTGAGACATTTGCTTTTACAAAAGTTTCGCCAGTAATATTTTCATAAAGTTCTATATAGCGTTCGCTAACCGTTGTAATATAGTCATCACTCATAAAGGGCACCGTTTGTCCTTCCAGTCCTTGGAAGTTGTTGGCAATAAGCCATTGTCTTACAAACTCTTTAGACAATTGCTTTTGGGCTTCTCCTCTATTTTGGCGTTCCTGATAACCATCTTTATAAAAATAACGTGAGGAATCTGGTGTATGTATTTCGTCAATCAACACAACTTGTCCGTCTTTGGTTTTACCAAATTCGTATTTGGTATCTACTAAAATGAGTCCTCTAGAGTCTGCTATTTCTGTACCTCTTTGAAACAATTTTCTGGTATAATCTTCCAATACCAAATAATCGGCTTCACTAACAATACCTCGTTTTAATATGTCTTCTCTAGAAATATCTTCATCATGGTTGCCCATTTCGGCTTTGGTTGCAGGTGTGATAATGGGTAATGGAAATTGATCATTTTCTTTTATGCCCTCTGGCATTTCAACTCCACATAGCAATCGTTTTCCAGCTTTATATTCTCTGGCAGCATGACCAGACAGATAACCTCTTATGACCAATTCTACTTTAAAAGGTTCATATAAATGACCAACAGCTACATTTGGATCTGGTGTTGCCATTAACCAGTTTGGCACAACATCTTCAGTAGCTTTCATCATGTTGGTTGCTATCTGATTTAAGATTTGTCCCTTGTATGGAATCCCTTTGGGCATCACAACATCAAAGGCACTTAATCTATCAGTCGCAATCATGACAAGTACTTCGTCATTAATGTTATAAACTTCCCTTACTTTTCCTTTGTAAATGCTTTTTTGTCCAGGGAAATTAAAATTAGTATCTATTATTGTATTATTCATTTTTTAAATTTGATGTCATTACGCGGAACAAAGAAACGTGTTAATATTTTAAAATTTAACAGATTGCCACTGCTGACAGTAAACGTCAGCATCGCAATGACATTTTATTGTTTATTTTATCTCCTTTCGTCAATTCATGACACCTTCCTAAAAGGAAGTACTGCCTACTGAAAACTGTATACTGAAAACTGTTTTACTCTCTATTCTCAATACTTTTATAAGCCGAAATAATCTTTTTAACCAATTTATGGCGAATCACATCTTTATCATCAAGAAAGATCATACCTACACCTTCTACATCTTTTAATATCAATAATGCTTCTTTAAGTCCTGAAATGGTACGACGTGGCAAATCTATTTGACCTGGATCTCCTGTCAATAGAAACTTGGCATTTTTTCCCATTCTGGTTAAGAACATCTTCATTTGGTTGTGTGTGGTATTCTGCCCTTCATCAAGAATAACGAAAGCATCATCAAGTGTACGACCACGCATAAATGCCAAAGGTGCAATTTGAATGGTGCCATTTTCAATGTACATAGCTAGTTTTTCGGCTGGTATCATATCACGTAAAGCATCATACAATGGCTGCATATATGGATCGAGTTTTTCCTTTAAATCACCTGGAAGGAAACCTAAATTCTCTCCTGCTTCAACTGCA
This sequence comes from Flavobacteriaceae bacterium, assembly GCA_035312485.1. GTDB lineage: Bacteria > Bacteroidota > Bacteroidia > Flavobacteriales > Flavobacteriaceae > Gilvirhabdus. The sequence goes on from DATGBV010000046.1 coordinate 4,925, forward strand.
GGACGTGTTAAGATAATTCTTCGCACCTCTTTATTCTTCAAAGCTTGAACAGCTAATGCCACGCCTGTGTAGGTTTTTCCTGTTCCTGCTGGACCAATAGCAAAAACCATATCATTTTTTCGCATGCTCTCTACCAGTTTACGTTGATTAACGGTTTGTGCTTTAATTATTTTACCGCTTACACCATGAACAATCACTTCTCCACCTTTATCAGAGGTATTATAATCTTCGCTTATACTACTCGTTAAAACACGTTCAATTGCATTTTCGTCCAATTTATTGTATTTGGCAAAATGCTTAAATAGCATGGTCAACTTACGGTCAAATTCTTCTAGAAGTTCTTCATCTCCATAGGCTTTAATTTTATTTCCTCTGGCAACAATTTTAAGTTTTGGGAAGTATTTTCTTAAAAGTTCTATATTTATGTTGTGGGCTCCAAAAAATTCTTTTGGACTGATCTCTTCAAGTTCAATAATTATTTCATTCAAAAGCTACTCGATTTAATTAAATTTATCAGTTAAGTTTTATTAGTTTTGTGCTTGAACAAAGCTACATAATTTTACTAGAGAACGCTTAAAAAAATATCAACAATTAATATATGGCAATTATCACATTAACGACTGATTTTGGTGAAAAAGATCACTTTGCTGGTGCGGTAAAAGGAGCTATTTATAGTGAACTTCCCGAAGTGAAAATTGTTGATATCTCTCACTCTGTTTCGCCATTTAATATACCTGAAGCAGCATATATTATTCAAAATGTGTATCATAGTTTTCCAAAAGGAACCATCCATATTATCGGTATTGATTCTGAATTGAATGACGATAACAAACATATTGCAGTAAAGTTGGACGATCATTATTTTATTTGTGCCAATAATGGTATTATGAGTATGCTTTGTACCGAAATCGCTCCAGAAAAAATAGTAGAAATTAACATTCATGACAAAATACACTCCAATTTTCCTGTTCTTGATGTGTTTGTAAAAGTGGCTTGCCATATTGCTAGAGGAGGAACTCTTGAGGTCATTGGGAAAAGTATTGATGCCATAAAACCTATTAAGAATATTTCTCCTTATATAAATGAAGAGAAAACACAAATTATTGGTAGTATCATTTACATAGATAACTACGGCAATGTAGTTACCAACATTAAAAAGAAGTTTTTTGAAATTATCCAAAAAGGAAGAGAATTTGAAATTTCGGCTCGTAATTACAAATTCAAAACAATTTATTCTAAATACAGTGACATTATAAATTTTGAAATTCCAGAAGAAAAAAGAAATGATGAAGGTCGTGGACTTGTGGTTTTTAACTCATCTGGTTATTTAGAAATTGCTGTTTATAAAAGTAATAGTGCAACAGTTGGGAGTGCCTCTACACTTATGGGATTAAATATTATGGATACTATAACCGTTAACTTTTTAAAAGAATAATGAATAATGAATAATGAAAGGTTAGTCATTTCGAGTGAAACGAGAAATCACATAACACTTTTAACTTTTAACTTTTAACTTTTAACTTTTAACTTTTAACTTTTAACCAAAATTAATGTTTGCCATTTTAAGAAAAGAAATAAATTCATTTTTTGCATCGTCAATTGGGTATTTGGTCATTGCCATTTTTTTAATACTCAACGGATTGTTCTTGTGGGTTTTTAAAGGTGAATTCAATATTTTGGATTATGGTTTTGCCGATTTATCATCGTTCTTTTTATTAGCACCTTGGGTTTTGATTTTTTTAATCCCAGCAGTAACCATGCGTGCTTTTTCAGACGAAAAAAAACAAGGCACTTTAGAACTTTTACTAACCAAACCCATAGCTAAAAGTCATATTGTTTTAGGAAAATACTTTGGAGCTTTTATCTTAATTCTAATAGCACTAATACCAACCCTATTATATGTTTATACCATTTACAAACTTGGTAATCAAGTTGGAAACATTGATATGGGAAGTATTACTGGTTCTTATTTTGGATTGTTGTTTCTGATAGGTGCTTATACTGCAATTGGTGTATTTTCATCAACGCTTTCAGACAATCAAATAGTAGCTTTTATTATTGCTGTATTTATATGCTTCTTTTTCTATATAGGATTTGAAGGTGTTGCAGATTTCGTATCCAGCAATTTTGTGGAACAATTAGGTATGAATTCCCATTACAAAAGTATGGGACGAGGTGTCATTGATTCTCGAGACATTGTATACTTTTTAAGCGTTACAGTTTTCTTTATCTATTTAACGGTCAAACATATTCAAACCAAACCATTTAATAAAAAAGATTATTCAACCCTTTTGATTATTCCTTTAGTCTTATTGGTAATTAATGTTTTTACAGCTAAAATTGGAATGTACAAACGCTTTGATCTTACTGAAGATAATCGCTACACCCTAAATGATTCTTCACTAAATGTAATTAGTGAAGTTAATTCTCCAATAATTGTAGATGTCTTTTTAGAAGGCGATGATTTTCCTTCAGAATTTAGGCGTTTACAAACTGAAACCAAACAATTGCTTGAAGAGTTTGCGGCGTATAACAACCAGATAAAATTTAGTTTTATTAATCCACTTGAAGATGAATCTAATCGTGAACGCAATATACAGCGATTAAGCCAACGTGGTCTGAAACCCATGCAATTAAGTGTTCAGGAAAATGGAAAAACAAGCCAAGAAGTTATTTTCCCTTGGGCATTGGCAAGTTATAATGACAAGACAGTTATAATTCCATTGGTAAAAAATAAAATAGGTGCTACGCAGCAGGAATTGGTAACCAATTCTGTCCAAAATTTAGAATATGCATTTGCAGATGGTTT
>DATGBV010000047.1:0-8136 GCA_035312485.1 Flavobacteriaceae bacterium
TGTTAGTTTGCTCATGACTATTAATTTTAGTCTATAAATATAAAGATTATTGTGCAATCGATTGCGTAATTTAAATAAAAAAAGACTGAATAAAATTATCATCAGTCTTAATATTTAAGAATAATTAATTTACAGCCAACGTGCAAAGAAATCCATCATTTCTTCTTTAAGATCATAATGCATCTTGATGTACTGTCTCATATCATCTTTAAGTGGATGCTGTTGCTGCATAAGGCGTCCATCAATATTTTCGTTATAATCTGCTATCAATAAATTGCTCATTTTACGTTTGCAGCGATGCATCAATTTCGATATTTCGTTTCTCTCAATCATAATACGGTTTTGAAAATTCTCAATTTTCTTCGTAGCACGTTTATCAAATTCTCTGGCTGCTATTTCTTCTAATTTTTCTTCAAACGTATCCATTTCATTAAAATGAAAACGTAGTTCTCTTTTCCAAGTTTCTAAATTGAACTTTAAATCGCTTAAATAAGATACTTTAGTTGCTAACATGTTATTTAAATTTAATTATTACTTACTAATTGATCTTGAACATTTTTTGGTACTGATTCATAGGATGAAAATACTGAACTAAAGGTTGCTCTTCCTTGTGTTAATGAACGTAAATCTGTTGAATATCCATACAGTTCTGCTGCTGGTGTGTGACATTTAAGTATTTGGTAATTGTCTGTACTTTCGAAACTTAAAATAATGGAGCGTCTAGACTGCAAATCGGTCATTACATTCCCAACCATATCTTCAGGTATTTTTACTACAAGTTCTTGAGTTGGTTCTAATAATCTCGGGTTTGCATTTAGAAAAGCTTCTTTAAATGCATGAGCTCCAGCTATTTTGAAAGAAATATCGTTAGAATCTACAGGATGCATTTTACCATCATATACCATTACTCTTACATCTCTTATATATGAATTGGTTAATGGTCCGGATTCCATGACTTCCAGAATACCTTTCATGATGGATGGTAAATATCTTAAATCGATAACACCTCCAACAATACAATTATAGAACACCAATTTTCCGCCCCATGGAAGGTCTAATTCTTCTTTCCCTCTAATATTAAACCCTTCAGGTTCTTCTATGCCTTCAAACCAAGGCTCTATTTTTAAATGTACTTGTGCAAACTGCCCAGCTCCACCTGATTGTTTTTTATGCCTGTAACTGGCATTTGCAGCACGCTGTATAGTTTCACGATAGGCAATTTTTGGTTGTTCAAATTTTGCTTCAACACCATATATATTTTTAAGACTCCATGCAATAGTAGCCAAATGCAGCTCTCCTTGACAACCTACCAAAAGTTGTTTAGTTTCTTTTGAATAATTTATAACTACTGTTGGATCTTGGCTATGAATTTTTTTTAGAGCTTCACTTAACTTTTCATCATCAACTTTTTCAACTGGTGACGTAGCTCTAGTAATGCGAGGTTCAGGGTATTTAATAGGTTTTATGGTTACAGGAAAGTTTTTAGAGCTTAAAGTGTCACTGGTTTCAGTGAATTTAAGTTTCAAAGTTGCACCAATATCACCAACAGTTAATTTTGAAACCGATTCTCTTTTTTCACCATCCATGATGAACAGTTGATTGAGGATTTCGGTTTCACTATTTCTAGAATTTACTAGTTTGTCATTTAATTTAACTTCTCCAGATTTTACTTTGAAAAAGGTCACCTGCCCTAAATTAGGTTGGTGAAATGTTTTAAATACAAACAATGATGTTGGCGAGTCTTTAGAAGGTACAATTTCTTTGCCTTCAACACTTTGAATAGATTTTAAATCGGCTGTAGCAGGCACCACGTTATCAATAAATCCCATAAGACGCCCTGTTCCCATATCGTTCAATGCAGAAATACAAAACACGGGAAAAACCTCATGGTTAAGCATCCCTGCTTTAATACCTTTTCGCATTTCGTCTTCGTTGAGTGTTCCTTTTTCAAAAAACAATTCTAAAAGTTCCTCGTCATTTTCTGCCGCTCTTTCAACCAATTCGTTGTGGAGTTTATTAGCAGTTTCTTGTTGATCTTCTGGGATTGGTAGTTTTTCTGGTTTTCCTCCATCAGGTGAAAACTTATACATTTTCATTTTAAGAACATCTATAATGCACTGCGCTCCATCTACCTTTAGAGGATATTGTATTTTAACAACGTTATTTCCCACCAATTGCGATAAGCTTTTATAGCTTTCCTCAAAATTTGCTGTAGGATGATCTATTTGATTGATAACAAAAAGTGTTGGTTTTTGAAATCTATCAATATAACTCCAAATAATTTCGGTGCCAATTTCACAACCATGCCTGGCATTAATAACTGTTACAATGGTATCTGCGACTCTAATTGAAGAAATTATTTCTCCTATAAAATCATCCAATCCTGGCGTATCAATAATATTGATCTTGTAATTACGCCATTCTGTATGGAGAGGCGTGGCGAAAACTGAAGTTTGTCTTTCTTTTTCTATTTCGTGGAAATCTGAAACTGTATTATTTGATTCTACAGTCCCTCTTCTGTTTATTAAACCTGCTTCAAAAAGCATGGTTTCAGCAAATGTAGTTTTACCGCTGCCATGAGCACCTACAAAGACAACATTTTTAATATGCTTGTCATCGTATACTTTCATTTATTTAATTTTTAGTTGAATGGAAAAACTACTAACCACGTTAAAATAAAAAAACGCAACTTTTTGAGTTACGTTATACGCTTAAATTATATGTGAATAGTAGATTTTCATAATCGATTAATTAAAAAATTTAATCTGGAATCAGCTTTCAATATACTAATTTTTTCTGAAAAATACGCATGTAAAAACCTATAAATTTAAGTTAAACTAATCAGTATTTATTGGATTTCCGAAAATATCGAGTTCTATTACTTTTTTTCCAAAGTTTTTAACCTCTTCAAATTGGGTCTCTTTATCACCTACAACAACATATATCATGTCTTCTTCATTTAAATACTTTGAAATTATTGACTTATAATCATCAAGAGTCATGGCTACCAGTTCAATTTGATCATCTTCTATATAACTATGCGGCTTGTTATATTTACTTATAGTTTGCAAAATGTTCAATTTTGCTCTTAAACTTTCATATTGTCTAGTATTGTTTTTCAACAATTTATTCTTTGTTATATCTACATAATCTTGATTGAATTCTTCGGAATAAGTTGCCAGCATATCTTTAATAATTTCTAAAGATTTTAATGTTGCATTGGCTCTAACACTTGTACCAATCAAAAATGGAGACACTTCTTTGTTTTCAATAATAGTAGAAAATGCACCATAAGTATAGCCTTTTTCAATACGAAGCGTTTGTGTTAATTTTCCACTTGAGCCACCTCCCAAAACTTCATTAGCAAAGTTTAAATTATTTGCATCTTCGTCTTGTGCTGATAAAGTAAGTTTTCCAATATACAAAACAGATTGTTTTGAGTCAGGAAGATCGACAAAATATAATATATCTTTTGGGGTTGCTTCAGGTAATTTGAATTCTGGTATAGTAACTTCATCAGACTGCCACTCGTTTAGTGAGCTTAAAACACGTTCTGTTTGTTCTTTATTAATTGCTCCTACAATATGAAAATTGGCTTGTGAAGGTAAAAGATTATTATAATATTCTTTTACATCGTCCATAGTAATGTCTATAGTAGATTCTAAAGTTCCATTATTAGGAATTCCAAAAGGATGATCTTCTCCATATAACTGTTTTGAAAAAGCTATATAAGCAATAGATCTTGCACTAGCTTCCCTTCCTTTTAAGCTTGTTTCTAATGCTTGTTTAAGTCTATTAAATTCATTATCATCCCAACGTGGTTCAAGAATTATTTCTTTTACCAAAGCCATTGTTGCTTCAAAATTTCGTTTTAAGCAAGAACCTGAAATATGAAAGTCTTCTGCATTACTATCCATACTAATGCTAGCACCTAGCAATCCTATGGCTTCTTCCAATTCTGCTGCTGTTTTAGTAGCTGTGCCTTGCATCATTAAATCGCTTAACAAATCTGCGACTCCTTCTTTGCCTTTAGGATCTAATAGATGACCTCCTGGAATGGTGATATCAAACTCAATCAAAGGAACTTCGTTATTTTCTATGCCATAAAGTGACATTCCGTTATTTAAACTTCCTGTCCAAATATCTGGTGATTTAAATAAAGGTAATTCACCAAAAGGAGGTTCGCTCCTATCATGTTTGGATGGTGTTTTTTCATAAACAGCTTCTTCTCCTTGACTCACTTCTTCGTTGGCAACGTCTTGTTTTACTTCTTCTATCCAAACAGTAGCTTTTTCTGCATCGGCTACTGCTAAATCCAATTGTCCTTTTGGCACAACACTTGTCATTACAAAAGGTCTATCTTTAATGTATTTGTTATAAACTTGAATGACATCTTCTTTTGACACTTTATTGTATAATTTTGCAGTTTGAGTAATATAACCTGCATCTCCTTTATATTCATTGTCTATGGCTAATTGAAACGCTTTGTTTAATACCGTACTAATACCTTGATAAAGACCGGTTTCAATTTCAGCCTTAATTCTATTAATATCATTATCAGTAATTTCATTTGTCTCAAATTGTTTTAAACCTTCTTTTAATGCGTCATTTACACTATCTAAATCTATACCTGCATTAGCTCTGATCCTAAAAACAAACTCTCCTGCCAACTCACTGCTACTTTGATAAGAGCTTACATTTGGTGCTAATTTTCTATCTTCAACTATGACATTATACAAAGGAGATTTTTTGCTTCCGGATAAAATTCTTCCAAGCACGTCAAGTGCATAAGTATCTTCATGATATTCCTCAACTGTTGGCAAAACCAACCGAAGTTCTGGAAGTTTGGCGAAATTGTCTTCAAAAAACAAAGACTTTGTTTCTTCTAAACTTACAGGCATTGGCTTAAGAGGTTCTACTTCTGGGCCTTTTTTAATTTCCCCAAACCATTTTTCTACAGACCCTTTTGCTTCATCAAAATTGATGTCTCCTGCAATGACCAAAGTTGCATTGGCAGCACCATAATATTTTGTATAAAATTCCTTAACATCTTCTAAAGTCGCAGCTTGTAAGTCTGGTAAAGCACCTATTGTTGTCCAACTATATGGATGACCTTCTGGATATAAATTTTTTCTAATGATTTCATTGGTGTAACCATAAGCAACATTATCAACTCTCTGCCTTTTTTCGTTTTTAACTACTTGTTTTTCTCTTTCAAGAGCAGCCTTGGTAACCGTATTAATCATATAACCAAAACGATCGGAGTCAATCCACATAATTTTCTCAAAAGCATCTTTTGGTACAACTTCATAATAAACAGTAAAATCGTTATTTGTGCCTCCATTACGTTGTCCTCCCCATTCTGGAATGGTTTTTCTATTGGCTCCTACTGGTACATTTTCCGAATCGTTAAAACTCATGTGCTCAAAAAAATGTGCAAAACCAGTTTTACCAGACTTTTCTCTATTAGAACCAACGTGCATTATGGTTGCAACTGCGACAATAGGATCACTATGGTCCTCGTGTATAATAACTTCTAGTCCGTTTTCTAAAGTAAACTTTTGATAATCAATTTTAAATTCAATTTTAGATTCTGACTTTGATTCCGTAGAACACGATAATGTAAAAAATATAATTGCCAATATAGATAATGTTTGAAAGTACTTCATTTTGTATTAGTTAATTAAATTAGTTTCTGTTTAAATATAAAAATTCTTGATGAAAAGAAATTTTGAATTATGTTAAAAATTGAAAGTAAAACGAGTAAAGTATTAATATCTTTGCATTTCAAAAAATTAAAAAATGCCATCTATTTTAAATGTATTTAGAACTATTGCCTTTTTAGAAGGTGTTTCCTATATATTGTTGTTATTTCTTGCTACACCTATAAAATATTTATTGGAAGAACCTAAATATGTAAAGCTTTTAGGCATGCCACATGGTTTATTATTTATTGCTTATGTTGCAATTGCCTTTTTATTGAGAGGCGAACAAAAGTGGAATGTTAAAGATTTTACTTATATTCTATTAGCCTCAATTATTCCTTTCGGAACGTTTTATATTGATAAAAAATACTTAAAAACCATATAGATTTTGGAATCTCTAAAACATCTCTTGTACGATTATTTAATTTCTGTTGAAATGCCAGAAGTTACAGCCAAATATGTTAATATGTTTGCGCTATTGCTGGCACTGGTTATTATAGTTTTTATTGTAGACTTTATAGTTAGAAAGATTTTACTATCAATGTTCACGACATTTTCTAAAAGAACAAAATCAAATTTTGATGATATTTTAGTCCAAAACAAACTTCCTAGAAATATTGCCCATATTATTCCTTTGCTTATTGCACTAGAGTTTATACCTATTGTGTTTTCAGACTTTGACTATTTTGAAAACATTGTAGAAAAGAGTTTACAAGTCTTTGCTATTGTTCTTACACTTTGGATAGTTAGGAGTTTATTAAACAGTTTGCACGATTATTTACAAACACTTCCAAGATTTAGTGATAAACCCTTAAAAAGCTATATACAGGTATTTATGATCTTTGCCTGGGCAATTGGTATATTATCCGCTTTTGCAATTATTACTGGTATTCCATTTCTAAAATTTCTTACAGGATTGGGTGCAGCTTCAGCAGTAATTTTACTCATTTTTAGAGATACTATTCTTGGATTTGTTGCCAGCATTCAAGTTTCTATTAACAATATGGTTCATATTGGTGACTGGATTACTTTTGAAAAATATGGAGCAGATGGAGATGTTATAGAGATTAGTTTAGCAACTGTTAAAGTTCAAAACTTTGATAAGACCATAACAACAATACCAACCTATGCGCTTATTTCAGATTCTTTTAAGAATTGGAGAGGCATGGTAAATTCTGATGGAAGGCGAATAAAAAGAGCCTTGAATATTAAACAGAACAGTGTTAAATACCTCACTGAAGAAGATATAGAGCAATTAAAAAAAGTTCAGCTTATTGAAGCTTATCTTGATAAGAGGCAGTCAGATATAAACACTTACAATGCCGAAAAAGATATTGATAAATCCTTACTGCTTAATGGCAGGAATCTTACCAACCTTGGTGTTTTCAGAAAATACATTGAGGAATATTTAAAACATCATTCTGCTATTAACAAGGACATGATGATTATGGCAAGACAATTGGCTCCGACATCGCAAGGTATTCCATTAGAGATTTATGCCTTTAGTAGTGATAAACGTTGGGAAAATTATGAATATATCATGGCAGATATTTTTGACCATGCTATTGCAGCTGTTGAATATTTTGATTTGGAGATTTTTGAACTTCCTAGTAATTCCAGCTTTCTAAACAATAATTAAAGATTAAATATTATTGGCTAGCCAATCACCTACTTCACTGGTTTTATAAGCTTTATTGTTACCTGATAAGTCTTCTGTAACTATGCCTTTTGCTAATGACTTATCAACCACATTTCTAATAGCTTCGGCCTCATCTTTTAAACCAAAAGCATCCTCAAACATCATAGCTGCAGACAATACTGTGGCTAACGGATTTGCAATATCCAATCCAGTTGCTTGAGGGTAAGAACCGTGAATTGGTTCGTATAGAGATGTATGTTCGCCAACTGAAGCAGAAGGCATCAATCCCATTGATCCTGAAATTACCGAAGCTTCATCAGTAAGTATATCTCCAAATAGGTTTTCAGTAATTAAAACATCATAAGAGTTAGGCCATTGTACCAATCGCATGGCAACAGCATCCACAAACTCATAACTTACCGTTACTTCTGGATACTCTTTTTCTAATTCTTGGACAGTTTCTCTCCACAAACGTGATGTCTCCAGTACATTGGCTTTATCTACGCAGCATAGTTTTTTACTACGTGACATTGCCATTTCAAAGCCTTTTCTTGCTAACCTGATTACTTCATCTTTTGTATAAACACAATTATCGTATGCTGTTTTTCCTCCATCAAGTCTTCCTTTTTCACCGAAATAGATTCCTCCTGTAAGTTCTCTTAAGAATACCAAATCTGTACCTTCAATTCTTTCTCTTTTTAAAGGAGAATTATCTATTAATGAAGGAAAAGTAAATGTTGGTCTTACATTAGCAAACAATCCTAATTTTTTACGCATTTTAAGAAGCCCTTG
>DATGBV010000048.1:0-8496 GCA_035312485.1 Flavobacteriaceae bacterium
CTGGAGATCCAGGCAATGACATTGACTTGTTGGCAGCATTTAGCGTCTTATTTGAAGCAGAATTATTCTGAATATCCACAACTTCATTTGGACTACAAGAAACAACTGTAAAAAGTAATACCGCTGCAAATAAAATATTAATAGGCTTTTTGAAAGAGATTAGGGCTTTTTGAAATAATTTCTTAATTTTTTTCATAATAAAAAGAATTTAAATTAAACTTCATTTTTTGTGTCATTAATCAATCTTTATAATAATTGCAATGATAGCTTTATAGCCTAAACTACTAATCTTTAAACTGAATTTTAGCCTTTTAACCTAATTGTGTTTTAATGCAATTGAACAGTAACACTTACCAAAATATCCAAAAGTGTATTAAACTCTTCCACTTTATCATATGAAAACAATACCCTTGCAGTAAAATGCTTTCTCTCATTGGCAGGTGATAAAAGTTCTCCATTTATTTGTAGAATAATATTGGCGGTATTATTGGTATTCGTTAACCAAACGTCATTAGTTGGCGCAGTGGCTTTCGCATTACCTTGGGCTAATAGAGGTGCACTTGACAAAAATGGACACCAACTGGAAAAGTCATAAATATCATAAAGAGTTCCTCCAAAAACATTGACTTTCATGTCACCCTGCGCTAAAGACACCACTCGTTCCCCGTTATTAGTAGCTAAAATTTCTTGAAATGTCAGGATATCATTAGAAGCACCTCCTCCACAATATGTAGGTAAAAGGTCAGGATATCCGATTGTTGCAACCAATTTACTTTTTGAATCTACAAGAGTTAATGCAATCTCTCCCTCATATTGATTTCTAAATACAAAAGCGCCAGACTCTGCTGGTGCATTTTCTATACCTTTAGAAGCTACTAAATTTGCTTCTAAAATGGATTCATTGCTAATTTCAACATCCTCGTTTGTACTGCAAGAAAGTACTGTAAATAACACAGCAGAAAATATTATGTAAGGTAATTTTCCTAGTTTGATTGGGGCTTTTTGAAACAATAATTGGTTTATTTTTTTCATGATAATAAAAATTTAAATTTAACTTCATTAAAGCGCCATTAATCAAAATTGGCTGTAACTGGAATAAATTTAGAGAAAAACTACTCTTATGTGTTGCACTATTGTCTCATTGAGTTGAACTATTGTCTCAATATTTTGAGATCTGTATTCATTTATCACTATTGCGGAAGGAATCTGGCGTTATGCCCAATTCTTTTTTAAACACTTTTGAAAAATATGTTGTTGATTGAAATCCTATAGAGTATGCTATTTCTTTAACTGTAAGATTTGTGGTAGATAGTAAATATTTTGCTTTTTCAATTTTTATATAATTTATATACTGGGTTGTTGACATCCCTGTCAGGGCAATTAATTTTCTGTGTAATTGTGCTCTACTTATATATAATTTTTTAGCTAGCTGATTAATGGACAATTTATTTTTATCGTCCAATATAAGTACTTGCAAGTTCTTCACTAATTTAAGGTCTAATTCATTTATATCTGGTGTACTTTTGTAATCTTGTTTTAAGTGTAGGAGTTCTTTGAGAAAAAGTGTGCGTTTTTCCTGTTTTTTCAATAGGTTCTTGATTATAATTTCCAATTCCTGGCTATTAAATGGCTTAATTAAATAAGCATCTACTCCCAATTTATATGCTTTCTGTTTATCAATGCTCTCGGTACGGGCACTAATCATGATAAACGGTATATGGGAAGTATTTATGTTGGCTTTTATTTGTTTGCAAAATTCAAAACCATCCATCTCTGGCATCATCACATCACTTATTATGAAATCTATGTTTTTTTTAGAAGCTATTTCAAGTCCTTCTATACCATTTTTAGCTGAAGCGATATTGTAATCAGTTGCCAATAACATTGTCAAAAAGTTTTGAATATCCTGATTGTCTTCAACAATCAACACAGTATGCTTTTTAGTCTCCTTTTTAGTATTATGATGGACCTTTCTTACATCTACAGGTTCTTTAATAAATGGGATACGAAAATCTATAGCAGTGCTTAATGCTTCATTTTTAATAGGAAGTTTTACAGAAAATACAGATCCTGTACCCTCTTTACTCTCTACTTTAATATCACCTTCCATCAATTCAACCAATTCTTTAGTTAGGGCTAAACCAATACCACTACCTTCTTCGCCTCTAACATCGTAAGTTTTAAAATGCCGATCAAACACTTGTATCAAATTTGCCTTTTCAATGCCTTTTCCAGTATCTGAAACTTTTATAATCAGGTCATTATTTTCAATTTGAACAATTACAAAAATGCTACCGCCTTCTGGTGTAAATTTTATTGCATTTGATACTAGGTTATTTAATATCTTTTGAAGTTTATCATCATCAAAATCCATAATAAGTTCTTTTATCTCACTCCTAAAACTTATGGTTTGTAATTTTGAATCTGAATATGACCTGTATAAGCTGACACTCTTTTCAACAAACTTGACTATATCTCCATTTTTATAATGTACTTCCATTTTATTGGCATCTAGTGCTGCCAAATCTAGCATTTGGTTAACTAGATTCAAGAGTTGATCATTGCTATTCTGAATGTTTTTCACTAATTCAATATTTTTTTTTGAAGTGGTTTCCTTGACCAGTAGTGTTGAAAGACCCTTAACCATGGTCAATGGTGTCCTAAACTCATGGGAAATATTAGAAAACATTTTGGATTTTAAAGCATCTAAAGCCTGTCTTTTCTCTACTTCTTTTATTGCCATTTGCCTTTTTAGGTTAAACCTATATAAAACTAGAACTATTGTAAGTAATATTATGACATATATTGAATAGGCCCACCATGAAAACCACCACGGAGACTTTATTTTTAAATTCAACTGAATAGGAGGTTGATCCATTTCTCTTCCCCTAATGAAACCATTAACCATAAGCGTATAATCTCCTCTGGGCAAGTTTAAGAATTGTATCTCGGAATCTTCAATAATATTCCATTCCTGATCATTTGGCAACAATTTAAAAGCGTAATTGGCTCCTTGGTAGTAATTATAATCAATTTTTGAAAGACCTATATAGAAAGGGAATTCATCATAATTGAATTCTAATACTTCACTTTTCACATCAGTTTGTGATAATAAGTTTATGCTTTTATCTATAAAAGGTATTTCAATGTTTTTAATTCTTAAACCAGAAAAATACACAGGTGTGATATAGTCCTTCTGATTCAATCGATTTAAGGAAAAATAGGTCAAACCACCTGGACCTCCAAAATAGAGATTCCCTCTGTTATCACTACATGAAGCGTTAAGACCTATAATATTTGCTTGCAGCCCGTCAATTGTTGTATATCTATCAAATTTGTTTGTTTTATTCTTATAGTGGAATAGCCCGTTGGTGCTGCCAAACCAAATGTCTCCATTATATCCCGATTGCATAGTAAAAATAGACCCTTGCAATCTTGCATCTTCATTAAAATTTTTAAATGTACCATCTCCTAGGTACAGATTTAAGCCACCCCTAGTTCCGATCCATAGTCTTGATTTCTCATCAACTAAAAATGAGAGAATAGAATTATGGGAAATTGAAGTTGGATCTTCAAGATCAGAATAAAAGTTTTGAACTTTAAAATGAGTAAAATTATCATCATTAAACGTTAGTTTTGACAAGCCTCCTTCCGTCGCGATCCAAAGTGTTTTATTATCTGTAAAAGCACTACCGTATAAATAGTTGTTTGCAAGACTTTCACGTAAGTTAACAGAATCTTTCTTAATTCTTGTCACTTCTATTTTTCCCCTCTTATCATATTTTAAGTAAAAAAATCCTTGACCATATGTCGACCCCCAAACACCACCTTGATTATCTATAGTAATACCTGTTAAATAATCTTTACTAATAGAATTAATATTATTTTCATCATGTTGAAATAACTCTATGATAGGGCTATTAGGAGAGAAATCAGACAATTCTATCATACCCAAACCTCTTGAAGTAGCAATCCAAAGTCTATTATTTATACTGTCTTTCTTTATGTCCATAATAGATGCTCCAAGCAACGATTTAGGATAGGAATTACTTTCTATGAGATAATAGGGTTTATTAGAAATAATCAAATTTAAACCTTTGTCGGCCGTACCCACCCAAAGACGGCCAGACTCCTCCAACACTGTCATAACATTATTGTCGTTCAATAAGTGCAGACCTCTTTTATCCTTTGATATGTTGTAAAAAAAAGGTTTCGAAAAATCTAAAAGATTTAATCCATTAGTGGTGCCAACCAAAATTTTATCTTTCGATATACGATCTAACCCATATACCGAATTTGAACTTAATCTGAATTGGTCTTCTTCACTATTATCAATAACTAAATTTAACTCTGAAGTTTTCCAGTTAAACAGATAAAGTCCAATACCAGTACCTACCCAGATGTTTTCTTTATCTTCCTCTAAAAAGGATGAGACAAAACCAATTTCATTGGAATTTGAACTAGTATTTAGCTTCCTTAATTTTTTGGTTATTGTATTGAAAAGAAACAAACCTTTTTCACTACCTAGTAATAAAAGATTATCTTTTTTAAAAATAGTATAAATTGCACCTTCAATTTTAGCTATCTTTTCAATGGTAAATGGTAATTTGGCGTTAATTTGCACCTTATAAACTTCACCATTTCTCCCACCAATCCATAATATCTCGTTTTTATCTATATGCAACCCTGCCAATGAAATATTCTTGAGATATTTCTGTTGGTTTTTTAATGTTCTATCATCTTGAGAGAGTGACAAAATATATAAGCCAGAATATCGGGTTGATATCCATAATCTTCCTTTGGAATCTTCCACAATATCTGAAATGGTTTCAGCCTCTTCTGAATCGTATAGTTTAAAGCGAGTAAAGTTATTAGTTTGTCGATTATATCGGTTGAGTCCATTCCCTAAAGTGCCAACCCAGATATCACCCTTACTATCCTCTAATAAAGTATTAATTTCATTACCCGAAATTGTTGTAGAATCTAAAGGGTTATTTTTAAAATTAGTGAATTCTGTTCCATCAAACCTGTCCAATCCTGCTCCTTCTGTAGCAATCCATGAGAACTCATAACTATCTTTTAAAACATCATTTACTATATTTTGCGAAAGTCCGTCATTTGAGGTATAAAGTTTAACTCTTAAATCTTTTAATGCTATGGGGCCATCTTGTCCAAAAGCTGTCGTGATGGTCAAGAGTAAACTGCAAAAAAGTGCTATTAAAGCTTTACCCTTCATACTTAAAGATAAAAGAATTTAGCTATTTAATAAACTAAAACTGGGTAAATGAATAATAATGTCGTTGACTAGCGCTCCAAATGTTGCGGTTAGAACAAGCTACCTTCCGTACTGTCCTTAATTCGACCAAGATGTTTGTATGCCAGTTCTGTTACTTCTCTACCACGAGGTGTTCTCATTATAAACCCTTGTTGAATTAAAAAAGGTTCATAAACTTCTTCAATGGTTTCTGCGCTTTCACTTACGGCTGTTGCCAGTGTAGTTATTCCTACTGGACCTCCTTTAAATTTATCGATAATGGTAGATAAGATTTTATTATCCATTTCATCCAAACCATGTGCATCTACATTAAGCGCTTCTAATGCAAATCTGGCAATCTTGATATCTATATTTCCGTCACCTTTTATTTGTGCAAAATCTCGTACACGGCGTAGCAACGCATTGGCAATTCTGGGTGTACCTCTACTTCTGCCTGCAATTTCTACAGCAGATTCCATAGAAATAGGCACATCCAAAATACTTGCACTACGTTGCACTATCGTTGTGAGCAATTCAGTATTATAATATTGTAACCTACTCTGAATCCCAAAACGTGCTCGCATTGGAGATGTTAATAATCCTGATCTAGTCGTTGCGCCAACTAGTGTAAATGGATTCAAGTTAATTTGTACAGTTCTGGCATTAGGACCAGATTCAATCATGATATCGATCTTATAGTCTTCCATTGCAGAATAAAGATATTCCTCAACTATGGGACTTAATCTATGAATCTCGTCTATAAACAATACATCTCTCTCTTCAAGATTAGTCAGCAATCCTGCTAAATCTCCTGGTTTATCCAGAACAGGGCCTGATGTTACTTTAATACCAACACTAAGTTCAGCAGCAAGAATATGTGCTAATGTTGTTTTTCCCAATCCTGGAGGTCCATGAAATAATGTATGGTCTAAAGCTTCACTGCGTAGGTTTGCTGCTTGAACAAATATTTGAAGATTTTCTAAAACCTGATCCTGACCAGTAAAATCATCAAATGATAAAGGTCTTAATTTTCTTTCAACATCCAATTCTTCAGGAGAAAAATGTTCGTTTGTTGGGTCAAGGTTCTCATTCATATTACACAAATATAAACAAAAAGCCTTTCTAAATTAGAAAGGCTTTCATTGTATTATTTAATATTTAAACTTAATGTTGTAGTTCTTCTTCTCCTTCTTTTAAAGGAACGTTTTGTGGCACAAAATCATCGTCATGACCTGGTTTGCTATAATCGTAAGCCCAACGATGTACGTGAGGAATTTCGCCTTCCCAGTTACCATGAATATGCTTTATTGGTGCAGTCCACTCCAATGTATTTGAGCGCCATGGGTTTTGTACTGTTTTCTTCCCGTAGAAAATGCTATAGAAGAAGTTCCACAAAAATACTAATTGGAACGCTCCACCAATTAAAGCAAATATTGTTATTACCACATTCACATTTGATAAATCATCAAATAACGGAAAATTGCTATTGGTATAATAACGCCTTGGTAATCCTGCCATTCCTATAAAATGCATAGGGAAGAACACTCCGTAGGCACATATTGCTGTAACCCAAAAATGAACATATCCTAAATTCTTGTTCAACATTCTTTTGAACATTTTAGGGAACCAATGATATATTCCAGCAAACATTCCATAAAGCGCAGAAATACCCATTACTAAATGGAAATGAGCTACCACAAAATAAGTGTCGTGAACATTAATATCTAGAGCACTATCTCCAAGAATAATTCCTGTTAAACCACCTGTAATGAATGTGGAAACTAATCCTATTGAAAATAACATTGCTGGATTTAACTGTAAGTTTCCTTTCCAGAGTGTTGTTATATAGTTAAAAGCTTTTACAGCTGAAGGTATTGCTATTAATAATGTTGTAAATGTAAATACAGAGCCCAAAAATGGATTCATTCCAGAGATAAACATATGATGTCCCCAAACTATAGTTGACAAGAATGCAATTGCTAAAATGGATGCAACCATTGCACGATATCCAAAAATTGGTTTCCTAGAGTTGGTTGCAATAACTTCTGAAGTGATTCCTAATGCCGGAAGTAATACAATATATACTTCTGGATGTCCTAAAAACCAGAATAAATGTTCAAACAAAACTGGAGAACCACCTTGATAGTGTAACACTTCCCCTTGAATAAATATATCTGATAAGAAGAATGAAGTACCAAAACTTCTATCCATTATTAATAATAATGCTGCAGATAGCAAAACAGGAAATGAAATAACTCCTATTATAGCCGTAATAAAGAATGCCCAAATTGTTAATGGAAGTCTAGTCATCGACATTCCTTTAGTTCTTAAATTGATGACTGTTACAATATAATTTAGAGAACCTAATAATGATGATGCAATGAAAATAGCCATTGATACCAACCACAATGTCATACCAGCACCAGAGCCTCCTTGAGCTAATGGCAGTGCACTTAACGGTGGATAAATAGTCCAACCTGCTGCTGCAGGTCCAGCTTCAACAAATAAAGAAATAACCATCACAACACTAGACAAAAAGAACATCCAGTAAGACAGCATATTCAAAAATCCTGAAGCCATGTCCCGTGCTCCAATCTGTAAGGGTATTAAAAGGTTACTAAATGTACCACTCAATCCTGCTGTAAGTACAAAGAAAACCATAATAGTTCCGTGAATCGTAATCAATGCCAAATAAATATCTGCATCCATAACACCATCTGGTGCCCATTTTCCCAATAATGCTTCAAACAGAACATTTGGCTGTTCTGGCCATGCTATTTGCATACGAAACATTAAAGACATTAAAACACCTATTACACCCATTATTGTACCTGTAATCAGGTACTGTTTGGCAATCATCTTATGGTCCTGACTAAATATATATTTAGTAACGAAAGTTTCTTTATGATGATGTCCGTGATCGTCGTGAGCGTGTGTATCTTCGTGTGCTGACATAATCTTGTATCGTTTTCTTTTTAGTTAATTAGAGAGTTCTTAAATACTTTTTGCTCTTTTATCCAAGCCTCATACTCTTCTTGTGTTTCAACAATTATTTTCATTTGCATGTTGTAATGTGACTTCCCACAAATTTTGTTACAAAGCAATAAATAATCAAACTCATAACGCTCTAAAGCATCTTCACCCTTTGCAATTAATTTATTACTTTCTTCAACCCTAATGTTATTGATATTTGCAACTTTTTCAATCATTTCTGGAGTTTGCCTCATTTCAGCAGTTGTGAC
>DATGBV010000049.1:0-3585 GCA_035312485.1 Flavobacteriaceae bacterium
GGCTTATGAAACTTTTGGAAGATGCTAAATCTAAAAATGCCGTAATTGAAATTGGTGGAGAAAGAAAGGCCAAAGAAAATTATATTTCTCCAACTCTAATCTCAAACTTGCCTAATGATGCATCATTATTACAAGACGAAATATTTGGGCCAATTCTTCCTATTAAAACCTACAAAACTCTTGAAGATGCCGTAACATATATCAATTCTAAAGAAAAACCTTTGTCACTTTATATATATAGCAAAAGCAACAAAAATATAGACTATGTCTTAAATAATACACGTGCTGGAAGCACATGCATTAACAATAACTTATTGCACGCTTCCAATCATTATTTACCTTTTGGAGGTGCTAACAATAGTGGGATGGGTAAGTCACATGGTTTTTTTGGTTTTCAGGAATTTTCTAACACACGCTCTGTCTTAAAATATAATTTTAAAGGTTTTACTGAAAATTTTTATCCGCCTTATACCAGAGCAAAACAAAAGTTAATTGATTTGGCTATCAAGTGGTTTTAAACAATCCTTTTTTATGCCATTTTAATTAAACTGTTTTTATTCAATGTCAGTTTGTCACATTTTTCAAATTGGCATTTTTGTTGCCATTCATTTGAGCAGAATTATAAATCATATTTAAACTTAAAATATTATGGCAAAAGGAAATATTAATGTTTCAGTAGAAAACATCTTCCCTTTAATTAAAAAATTTCTCTACAGCGATCATGAAATATTTTTACGAGAGCTTATAAGTAATGCAACAGATGCCACTATGAAATTGAAGCACCTCGCTAATATTGGTGAAGCAAATGTTGAATACGGAAATCCTCAAATTGAAGTAAAAGTCAATAAAAAGAAGAAACAACTTCACATCATAGATCAAGGTATTGGAATGACTGCTGAAGAAGTTGAAAAATACATCAATCAGATTGCCTTTTCCGGAGCTGAAGAATTTCTGGACAAATACAAAGACAAAGTTGATGATGCAGGAATAATTGGTCATTTCGGACTTGGATTTTATTCAGCCTTTATGGTTGCTGACAAAGTAGAAATCATCACAAAATCTTACAAAGACGAACCAGCTGCACATTGGACCTGCGATGGTTCACCAGAATTCACTTTGGTTGAAGCCAAGAAAAAAGAAAGAGGTACGGAAATTATCCTTCATATTGCTGACGATGAAAAAGAATTTCTTGAAGAATCAAAAATCCGTGAGCTTCTCTTAAAGTATAATAGGTTCATGCCTATTCCGATCAAGTTTGGAACAAAAGAAATAAACGATCCGGACTTCACTCCAAAAACCACAAAAGACAAAGACGGTAAAGAAACTACAGAACCTCATAAAAAAATAACGGTTGATGATATCATCAACAACCCAAATCCTGCTTGGACAAAACAGCCAACAGATTTAAAAGATGAAGATTACAAGGATTTCTATCGTGAGTTGTACCCAATGCAATTTGAAGAGCCTTTGTTTAATATTCATTTGAATGTTGATTATCCGTTCAACTTAACAGGAATTTTGTATTTCCCAAAAATGACCAACGATTTAAACATTCAGAAAGACAGAATTCAGCTGTATCAAAACCAGGTTTTTGTTACTGATAATGTTGAAGGTATTGTTCCTGAATTTTTAACCATGCTTCGTGGTGTAATTGATTCGCCAGATATTCCGTTAAATGTATCACGTTCATATCTTCAAGCTGATGGAGCTGTTAAAAAGATTTCGTCTTACATTACCAGAAAAGTTGCAGATAAATTGAAATCACTGTTCAATAACAATCGTGAAGATTTTGAAAAGAAATGGGACGATATCAAAATTGTGATTGAATACGGAATGCTTTCCGAAGAAAAATTCTTTGAAAAAGCTGATGCTTTTGCACTATACCCAACTGTTGATGGTAAATACTACATCTACGACGAATTATATAATAAAATAAAAGCAAAACAAACGGATAAAGATGATAAGCTGGTTATTTTGTACGCTTCAGATAAAGATGCGCAACATAGTTATATAGAAGCTGCAAAAGCCAAAGGTTATGAGGTCTTATTTTTAGATTCTCCTATTGTATCGCATTTAATGCAGAAACTGGAAACTAGTAAAGACAAGATTACTTTTGCTAGAGTTGATGCAGATCATATCGATAATTTAATTAAGAAAGACGATACAAAAATCTCAAAACTTTCTGATGATCAGAAAAAACAGTTGGACGAGTTGCTAAAAGAAGTAATTCCTTCAGAAAAATTTATGGTACAATTAGAGCCTATGGATAGCAATGCATCGCCATTTATTATTACGCAACCAGAATTTATGCGACGTATGAAAGAGATGCAACAAACTGGTGGTGGCGGTATGTTTGGTATGGGCAACATGCCAGACATGTACAACTTGGTGGTGAATACAAATCACCAATTAGTAAACGACATTCTAAACACTAAAACTCGCAAAAAACAAGAGCGTTTAATAAACCAGAGTTTAGATTTAGCCAGGTTATCTCAAGGTTTATTAAAAGGTGAAGAACTTACTAATTTTATTAAACGTAGTTACGACATGATAAAATAGTTGACGCGCTGAAAATATTCAGCATCCTATTATAAATCAAAAAACCACTTCAAAATTGAGGTGGTTTTTTTGTTTATTAAATCACGTCTTATGTAACATTTGTTACACAGCACACTGACAAAAGTCATGTTTACTAGGGTGTGTATGTTCTAATTTTATACCATGTAAATAACAATAGCATTTTTTTGTCAGAAATCACATAATCTATTAATAAATGACTTCAGATCATGTTATGAAAACATAAAACCATGAAAAAATATCTTTTAGTATTTAGCATTTTATTTTCAATGACACTTATTGCACAGAGCGGTCATGTCTTACAAGGAGTAGGATCAGTTAATATGTCTATGGGTGGAGCGGCAACAGGACAACCACTAGACATTTCTGGTGCTTTACAATGGAATCCTGCTTCTATTTCAACATTTGATCAAACTGTATTAAGTTTTGATATTGGACTATTCTTTTCTTCTCCTACAGTTTATTCTACTGTTCCAGAATTCGATAATATGGGACAGCCAACCGGGAATTTCTTTTCAGGAAAAACAAATGATGATAGAGGAACATCTCCAATGCCAGCATTAGCTATAGTTTGGAGTAAAGAAAATAGCAAACACACTTTTGGTGCTTCAGCATTTGGTATAAGTGGTTTTGGAGTTACTTTCCCTGAAAGTATGACAAACCCTATAAACATGCCTCAAAGTATGGGAGGCTTTGGAAGAATAGAATCAGATTATATTTTACTTCAAGTTGGATTTGCATGGGCATATCAATTATCAGATAATTTTTCTATAGGTATTCAACCTAATTTCGATTATGCCACACTAGAGTTAATGCCAAATCCTACTGCAAATCCTAATATGGCTGGTTATCCATCAACAGATAAAGCTTCATCAACTGGATTTGGAGCACAATTAGGAATATTCTATGATTCTCACAAAGGCTTTAAAGCTGGTGCTTCTTATAAAACAACACAGGCATTTAGTGATTTTAAATTTGATAACAAATATTTAGATGATTCTAAAGGTA
>DATGBV010000050.1:0-3015 GCA_035312485.1 Flavobacteriaceae bacterium
AGAAGTTGTAGTTCATGAAAAGATTAAAGAGGAAGAAACTACAGAAGAAGAGGTTAAAGAAATTGTAGCTCCACCTGTAGGATTACCAAACACTACAGAAGCTTATATTGAAATGTACAGTGGTATTGCACAGCAAGAAATGAAACTTTATGGGATTCCTGCTAGCATTACATTAGCGCAAGGTATTTTAGAATCTGGTTCAGGAAAGGGAAGACTTTCTCGAGAGGCCAATAATCATTTCGGAATTAAATGCCATGAATGGACTGGTGCCAGAATTTATCATGATGATGATGAGTCTCAAGAGTGTTTCAGAAAATATATAGACGCTAAATATTCATTTAGAGATCATTCATTATTCTTAACCGAAAGAAGACGTTATACGGGATTATTCGATTTAAGAAAAGACGATTATAAAGCTTGGGCAAAAGGTTTGAGAGCAGCAGGTTATGCCACAGACAGGAGATACCCTGAAAAATTGATCAGTTTAATAGAGCGATATGAATTATATAAGCTTGATGAAGCAGATAATGTTCAAATTCCTATAGAAGAAACAGCAGAAATAAAAGAGTATATCGTTCTTAAGGGAGATACACTCTATTCCATTTCAAAACGGTTTAATTTAACCGTTCAAGAACTTCAACAGCTTAATGGACTAAACACTACCGAAATAAAAATTGGGCAGGTGTTAAACGTCAAACCCTCACCAAAAGATTTTTAATTTTTATGATTTACAAAAGAAGCAGTGCTTTATTTAAAGAAGCCGAAGAGGTACTTCCTGGAGGAGTTAATTCTCCAGTAAGAGCATTTAAAGCTGTTGGAGGAACGCCAATTTTTGTAAAAGAAGCTAAAGGTGCTTATTTGTATGATGAAGATGGAAATAGATTAATAGATTATATTAATTCTTGGGGACCAATGCTGCTTGGTCATGCTTTTGAGCCAGTCGTAAATGCTGTTGTAGATAAGGCTAAAAAAGGAACTTCTTTTGGAATGCCAACAGAAATAGAAACCGAAATAGCTAAACTAGCGGTTGCTATGGTACCTAATATTGATAAGATTCGTTTTGTTAATTCTGGAACAGAAGCTTGTATGAGTGCTGTACGTTTGGCAAGAGGTTTTACAGGAAAAGATAAAATTATAAAATTTGCTGGATGTTATCATGGACATAGTGATTCGTTTTTAATTCAGGCTGGTAGTGGTGCTGTAACGTTTGGAACACCAAATAGTCCAGGTGTTACCGAAGGTACAGCAAAAGACACCTTATTGGCTAGATATAACGATTTGGAGAATGTAGCTAAATTGATAGAGCAAAACAAAAATGAAATTGCCTGTGTTATTATTGAACCTGTTGCTGGAAATATGGGTTGCATTCCGCCTGCTGAAGGTTTTCTAGAAGGATTAAGAGATTTGTGTGATAACAACAATATTTTATTGATTTTTGATGAAGTGATGACTGGTTTCAGATTGGCAAAAGGAGGCGCTCAAGAATTGTTTAACATTAATGCAGATATTGTTTGTTTTGGAAAAGTTATTGGAGGAGGAATGCCTGTTGGAGCCTTTGCAGCACGTAATGAAATAATGAATTATCTTGCTCCAGTTGGCCCTGTGTATCAAGCAGGAACTTTAAGTGGTAATCCGCTGGCTATGGCTGCTGGTTTGGCTATGTTGACTACAATTAATTCTGATGTTGAACTTTTTAAACGGTTGGAAGAAAAAACGGCTTATTTGCATCAAGGACTTTCAGAGGTTTTGAATAAAAATAATGTCACTCATACAATCAATAGAGTAGGCTCTATGATTTCGGTTCATTTTACTGAAGATGGAGTAATTGATTTTGAAACAGCTGCCAAAGGAAACAACGAAACCTTTAAAAAGTTCTTTCACGGCATGTTAGAACAAGGCATATATATAGCTCCAAGTGCATATGAAACCTGGTTTATAACAGATGCTTTAACTTATGATGATTTAAATGAAACTATAAAAGCCGTTGATAAAGTTTCAAAAACGTTATAAAAAAAAGCAGCGATACTTCGCTGCTTTTCAAACTAACTAACCAACCAATTTAACTGAAAATCAATTCAAAATTCCAGTTATTCTTTATTATTTTTATGCTTGTATGCTTTCATTTTTTCTTTGCGTTTATAGTGACTTTTTTCCATATTCTCACTCCATTTTTTGTATTGCTCTTCGTTTAAAATCTCTTTCATTTTCTTTTTCATAGCAATTTGTTTGTCTAAACGCTCATTCTTCATTTTCAATTTTTGTTCATCAGAAAGCTGTTTTAATTCTCCTTTTTCCTTTTTAAGCATTTTAGCTTCCATTCTAGCTTTTCTTGCTTTAGCATTTTCTAGATTTAAACTATATATTTTCTCTTGTTGAGCTTCTGTTAAATCCAATGCTAAAGTCATTTTTTTTGTTTGCAAGTTTGCAGCTTCTTCAGGATTCATTTGGCTACGTTTATGCATATGTTCTTTTCCTTCTTTTTGGGACACTTTTTGTTTTTCTTGAGCAGTAACTTGAATGGTTACGAAGGCTAAAGCTAAAATGAATATTTTTTTCATGTTCTTTGTTTTTTATGATGATGTGCCTTTAGGACTTCCAAAATGGAATAAAGTTTAATTGATGTTAAAATTTTAACTATGAATTAACATTTTAAACTATATGTCTTATCTTTTGCAATTATTTTAATTAATTAAAAATGTAATGAAAAATATAGCCTTAATTTTTACAATTCTAATACTATTTAATTCTTGTAAAAAAGAAAATAAACAAGAAGTAACCAAAGACACAACCCAAACAGAAATGCAAAAGAATTTGAGTAAATATGTAAGTGTAAAACTCACTTCAGATTTAAGCAGAGTTTCAGAAAATGAACGTAAAATGATTCCAATTCTGATTAAAGCAGCTGAAAAAATGAATGGTTTATTCTGGTATGAAGCCTATGGTGATAAATCAGAATTATTGAACACTATTGATGATGAAGACACCAAGAAATTTATTGAAATTAATTATGGTCCT
>DATGBV010000051.1:0-5069 GCA_035312485.1 Flavobacteriaceae bacterium
TGCACCTGGCGGAAAGGGATTTACTTTGAACCATTATTCAGATGAAGCTTTAGATTCATATCTTGTTTCGTTTGATACCGCATTTAAAGCCTACGATGTCAAATTACGTGCAATTTTCAACGATAGTTATGAAGTGTATGGCACCGATTTCACACCTAATTTTTTCAATGAATTTAAAAAACGAAGGGGCTATGACCTAAAAAAGCATATCCCCCAACTCTTAAACCACGAAGAAGACGATATTGGTGACAGAGTAAAAAGCGATTACAGAGAAACTTTATCCGATTTGTTATTGAATAACTTTGATATCTCATGGACAGATTGGGCACATTCCAAAAAAATAAAAACCAAATATCAGGCTCATGGCTCACCTGGAAATCTTATAGATCTTTATGCTTCGGCAGATATCCCTGAATGTGAAACTTTTGGCTCTATGCCTTATGACATTCCTGGATTCAGGAGAGAAAAACAAAACATAAGAGAAGGTGATGCTGATCCTGTGATGCTGAAATTCTCATCTTCCGCAGCACATATTTCTGGAAAACCATTGACATCTTCGGAAACATTCACTTGGTTACGGGATCATTTCAAAACCGCTTTATCGCAATGTAAACCCGAAGTAGAAGATTTGTTCTTAAATGGCGTAAATCACGTGTTCTTGCATGGTTCAACCTATTCTCCAAAAAGAGCAGATTGGCCCGGCTGGAAATTCTACGCATCCGTCAATTTTAATGCTACCAATACCATTTGGGAAGACGCACCATTATTGTTTTCTTATATTGCCAATTGCCAATCCATGCTTCAGTCTGGCAAACCAGATGATGAAGTTTTGTTGTATTGGCCAATCTATGATATTTGGGGAGCCAATTTGGACGGGAATCTATTTTTGCAGATTACAATTCATTCCTTGAAAACCTGGCTATATGGAACCTCTTTTTATGATGCTGCGGAAGAATTAATGAGCAATGGATATGGTTTAGACTTTATTTCTGATGAATTTATCGAAAAAGCTACCGTTGAAAATGGACTTTTGGTATTGCCCGGAAATACTTATAAAGCTTTGGTGGTTCCAGATTGTGGTAAAATGCCATTGGCTACTTTACAAAAATTAATTGCCTTAAAAAAAGAGGGAGCCAACATTATTTTTAAAGGTTTGCCCGACTCTGTTCCTGGATTTTACGAGTATGAATCACAAAACAAAACAATGGCTGAATTAATTTCAAATAACACAGAAATTGTAAATCCTATTTCAGACATATTAACAGCTCTGGAAAATACCAATATTTATCCCGAAACGTTGGTGGAGAGTGGTCTGAAGTTTACAAGAAGGGACTTGGATGGCGAAAAAATATATTATTTGGTAAACCATACTTCCAAACCTATCGATGATTTTATTCCTATATCAATAGCTGATAAAGAAGTCCTGATTCTGGATCCTCTTACAAGGAACTATGGCAATGCCATGGTTAAGAAAAGCCCTCAAAACACATTGGTTAAATTACACATGCAACCTGGGCAGTCCTTAATCCTTAAAACTGAAAATAAGGAATCTCAAAAACCATGGAAATATTACGAAGAATCCAGCCAACCTATTCAGGTGGGAGGAGAATGGACATTGGTTTTTGAAAAAGGAGGACCGCAATTACCGTCCCAAGCCAAAATAGATTCATTACAATCATGGACTGGTTTAAGTCCAGAAGCAGAAGCATTTTCAGGTACTGCACGTTACACATTGGAGTTTGACGCACCAAATAATGTAGTGGCTGATAACTGGCAACTGAATCTAGGTGATGTTAGGGAAAGTGCAAAGGTTTGGCTTAATGACAAATACATTGGTGATGTTTGGTCTGTGCCTTTCATTTTAAATTTGGGAACGTTGAAAAAAGGAAAAAACAAGTTGGAATTAGAGGTTACAAATTTGGCGGCCAATAGGGTAAGGGATATGGAGCTTCAAGGAAAAGAGTGGAAAATATTTTACGAAATAAATATGGTCAATAAGGATTACCAAAAATTTGATGCTACCAAATGGGATCCTGTCCCTTCAGGACTGTTGGGTCCAGTTTTAATAACACCTTTAAAAGAAACAACTAACTAATAAATTAACTTTTACAATATGAAAAAATATCATTTGTCAATGGCATTTTATCTTCTTATTATAGGATTTACTTTTAGCCAACAACCTTTTGACGGGGAAGAAGTGTTATCTCAAATGCAATTGGCCAATAGTTATTTTATGGAAAAATGGCCAGATGTTGGCAAGACCATAATTACCAATAAGGAACGCCCAAGTAATATCTGGACTCGTGGTGTTTATTATGAAGGACTAATGGCATTGTATCAAATTTATCCCAGAGAGGAATATTATGATTATGCCTATTCCTGGGCCGAATTCCACAACTGGAGTTTTAGAAATGGAAGTGCCAATCGTAATGCCGACGATTATTGTGCTGGTCAAACCTATATTGATCTCTACAATTTAGAACCCGATCCTCGAAAACTGAAAAGCACTAAAGCAACGCTCAATATGTTATTGAATACGCCTCAATTGGATGATTGGTCTTGGATTGATGCCATTCAAATGGGGATGCCGGTTTTTGCCAAAATGGGTGTTTTGGAAAATGACAATCGCTACTTTGAAAAAATGTACCACATGTATATGTATACACGCAACCATCATGGCGATCACGGGTTGTTCAATGAAGAAGATGGTCTTTGGTGGCGTGATAAAGACTTCGATCCACCATATAAAGAGCCTAATGGCGAAGATTGTTATTGGAGTCGAGGTAATGGTTGGGTAATTGGTGCTTTGGCAAAAACACTGTCTATTATTCCCGAAGGCACACCTCATAGAGAACAATATGTTTATGATTTAAAAGTAATGGCCAAAGCTTTGATGCTTGTTCAAAGAGAGGATGGTTTCTGGAATGCGAGTTTGCATGATCCTAATCATTATGGAGGTAAAGAAACCTCTGGAACTTCACTTTTTGTTTACGCATTGGCATTTGGAGTAAACAATAGAATTTTGGACAAGGAAACTTATCTTCCAGTTATTGAAAAAGCATGGAAAGGTTTGACAACAGAAGCATTACATACAAATGGTTTTCTGGGCTATTTGCAATCTACAGGCAAAGAACCAAAAGAAGGCCAACCTTTATCGTATGATAAAGTTCCTGATTTTGAAGATTATGGTCTGGGATGCTTTCTATTGGCAGGAAGCGAGCTTTACAAAATGAAATGATGGGAATAAAAAAAAGGAATATGCATTCAAAAAAATTATATCTATTTATTTTTTTAATAGTCGTTGTTCTTTTCAACAACATACTGTTCTCTCAAGAATTTAAAAGAACTAAATACAACTTCAATTCAGATTGGAAATTAAAACCCGGTGATTTTAACCATGCAGAAGCCATTGATTTTGATGACACAACTTGGAAAAAAATCACACTTCCGTATGCTTATAACCAGCGTGAAGCTTTCTTAAAAAAAATCACAGACCTTACCACAGGCATTGTTTGGTACCGGAAAAAATTCAAACTTCCTGAAGGTGTAACCGATAAAAAAGTATTTATAGAGTTTGAAGGTATTCGCCAAGGCGGTACCATTTATGTAAACGGAACAAAGGTAGGTATGCACGAAAATGGTGTTATGGCTTTCGGTTTTGATATTTCAAATTTAGTAAAACCTTTCCCTTTCGAAAATGTCATTGCGCTTCGTATTGATAATGATTGGAATTATAAAGAGACAGCAACGGGTGCTTCTTATCGTTGGAACAACAATAATTTCAATGCCAATTACGGTGGCATCCCAAAAAATGTTTATTTGCACATCACTAACAAATTGTACCAAACCCTTCCGCTCTATTCAAATTTTAAAACTACAGGCGTTTATGTATATGCAAAGGATATTGATATAAATGGTGGAAATGCTTCCATACATGTTGAAACAGAAGTAAAAAACGAATTTAAAAAAACCAAGGCTATAGAATTAGAAGTTGAAATATATAATATGGAAGGTGAAAAGATCGCTGATTTTTTAGGAAATAAAGCTTCTTTAAAACCCGAAGAATTAACAGTTTTAAAAGCAAGCACATATGTTGAAGACTTACATTTTTGGAGTTGGGGTTACGGCTATTTGTACACCATAAAATCTATTTTGAAAGTTGACGGAAAGGTTATAGATGTAATGAACACCAAAACAGGTTTCCGAAAAACAGCTTTTAGAAATGGCGAAGTGGTGTTAAACGATCGTGTTATTCAAATAAAAGGTTACGCACAACGCACCAGTAACGAATGGCCTGCCATTGGCATGTCAGTTCCTCCTTGGGTGAGTGATTTTAGTAATAGGATGATTGTTGAAGGCAATGGTAATTTGGTACGGTGGATGCATGTTACACCTTGGAAACAAGATGTTGAATCGTGCGATAGAGTTGGATTGGTGCAAGCAATGCCAGCAGGCGATGCCGAAAAAGATTCTCAAGGAGACCACTGGAAACAGCGAGTAGCACTTATGCGTGATGCCATAATTTATAATAGAAATAATCCGAGTATCATTTTTTATGAATGTGGTAACGAGGTAATTAGCGAACCACACATGCATGAAATGAAAAGTATTAGAAACACTTACGACCCTTTTGGTGGTCGTGCCATTGGTTCGCGCGAAATGCTGGATAGTCGAGAGGCAGAATATGGTGGCGAAATGCTTTATATTAACAAAAGCGCTCATAAACCGCTTTGGGCAACCGAATATTCTAGAGACGAAGGGTTAAGAAAATATTGGGACGAATATAGTCCACCATACCATAAAGATGGCGAAGGTGGCACTACGCATACCAATGTAAACGGCACTAAAGTACTAGATGCAAGCCCTTATAACCGTAATCAAGATTCGCATGCTATTGAGGATATAACCCGTTGGTACGATTATTATATAGAAAGATCAGGCACAGGGTACAGAGTGAGTTCTGGAGGTGTTAATATTATTTTTTCTGACACCAATACTCATTTTAGAGGAGCAGAAAATTATCGAAGAAGTGGTGAGGTAGATCCCATGCGAATTCCAAAAGACGGTTA
>DATGBV010000052.1:0-5214 GCA_035312485.1 Flavobacteriaceae bacterium
CTTTTCGTACTAATTGTGAAATTGTTGGCATATATTTACTATATATTTTAAATTACCTCTGTTAAGAGGGCTGCAAAGGTAGAAATTAAATTGTATTTTTCAAATAGTACAAGATTAATTTTCTTCTTAATTTCAAAAATAGTTTCCAGTGTATATTATTAGTGGTGTTTTTCCGTTAGTTTTACCCATTATAAAAGCAAATTAAAGCGTGCAAAAAACAGGTTGTTTACTCCTTATTATATATACACTTTTTTTTCAGGATTTATCTTGTCAAAATATACAATTGCAAATAGCGGGAGAAAATGATTTTGAAACCAGCATTATTGATTCTTTAAATTATTCAAAAAAACATTTAGATTATTCAAGTGTTGAGAGTGAAATTGATTCTACCAGAAACAGATTATTTAGAATAGGTTTTATAGAAAATAAATTAGAAAGAATATCTAAATTTAATGATACTACTTTCTTGGCTTTGATTTATTTGAAAAAGAAAATTGACACCATATATATATACTACAACAAATCAGTTGTAAATGAAACTGTTCTTAATTCAGTTTCAAAAGAAGTTCATGAAGACTATTTTGTACTGCCAATAGATGAAACGGAAGAGTCTTTAAATTATATCAATTCAAAAATTACCCAGAAGGGTTTTCCGTTTTCAAAACTCAAATTAATAAATATAAGAACCAAAGATTCTTTCAACCTGCAAGCTGAATTAGCAATAGAGTCAGAAAAAACTAAAAGAAATATTGATCAAATTATAGTTAAGGGTTATGAGAAATTTCCAAAATCTTATTTAAAACATTTCTTAAAAATAAAACGCTCACAAGTTTTTGATTTGAACTCCATAAAGAAAAAAACAAATTTGCTAAACG
Source organism: Flavobacteriaceae bacterium (assembly GCA_035312485.1). GTDB lineage: Bacteria > Bacteroidota > Bacteroidia > Flavobacteriales > Flavobacteriaceae > Gilvirhabdus. The sequence goes on from DATGBV010000052.1 coordinate 876, forward strand.
ATTTGAAATTTGCAAACGAGATTAAACCACCAGAAGTTCTGTTCACAAAAGATTCTACGACACTCTATCTTTATGTTGAAAAAAGAAAAAGTAATTCCTTTGATGGATTTCTGGGTTTTGGCACAAATGAAGATAATGGTAAATTGGAGCTTGATGGTTATCTGAATTTATTTTTAAATAACAATCTAAATTATGGAGAGACTTTCAATCTTATATATAAAAGTGATGCGATTGAGCAAAAGTTGTTTCAGGCAAATTTAAAAACACCTTATTTGTTTGGATCTCCGTTAGGAGCAGAATTGGAACTGCGTATTTTTAAGAAAGATTCTTCATTTACCACAGTAAATCAAAAAGTGCGTGCCTTTTATCAGATGAATTCGAAAAATACATTTTATTTAGGCTTGACTTCAACACAGTCAAATAACTTACTGGCACAAAACACATCAGGCTTAATAAATGATTATGATTCTAAACAGTATTCAATTGGGTATCAATTTACAAGTTCATTAACAGATAACAGACTATTTCCATACACATCGTCATTATATTTTGAAACTGGATTTGGAAAAAGAAAGTTTGAAGGCAATTCAGAAAAACAAAACCTAACAAGTTTGGATGGGTTTAAGATTTTTAAACTAAACCTATCAAACAGTATATACTTAAGGATTAACAGCGCATCTCTCTTTTCTGACACCTATTTAGAAAACGAATTGTTGAGATTTGGAGGAATCAACTCCATAAGAGGATTTGAAGAAAATAGTTTAACCGCTTCTCAATACGGCTTAATAAACACAGAGTACAGAATTCAATTGGGAGGAAGCTTGTATGTGCATTCCATACTAGACTTTGCTTATTTCGAAAATGACATTACTTCACAAAAAGAAAAACTATATTCCTTTGGATTTGGGTTTGGAATTATTAATAAATCTGGGCTTTTAAAATTCAACTATGCGAATGGAAAAATTGAAAACCAAAAATTTAAGCTTTCAAACTCAAAAATCCATATAAGTTTAATAGCTGATTTCTAGTCATATTAGTATTCAAACGAATAATTTTTATTAAAAAATTAAAATTTTAACCTTTAATTATTGTTTTATTAAGAATTTATTAAGATTTTTGGCGTTGACTAATTCAAATTAATATAAAATGAAAACAAAGTTTAGTGGAATTCTAACGCTATTACTGGCGTTTGTTGTGCAACTAACATTTGCACAAGAAAAGACTATTTCAGGTACTGTGTCAGACAATTCTGGCTTACCCCTTCCTGGAGTAAATATTATTGTTAAGGGGACAACCAATGGAACTCAAACAGACTTTGATGGAAATTATTCTATCACTGCCAGCACTGGCGATGTTCTAGTTTTTAGCTACATCGGTCAAAAAACTCAAGAAGTAACAATTGGAGCGTCAAATTCTATTAGTGTAACTATGGAAGAAGATGCTGCACTACTAGAAGAAGTTGTTGTAACCGCTTTAGGTATTAAACGTGAGAAAAAGAGTTTAGGTTACTCTACACAAGAAGTAAAAGGTGAGGATGTTAATACTGTAAAAGATCCAAACTTTATGAACTCACTTTCTGGTAAAGTGGCTGGTATAGATATTCAAGGATCTGGAACAATAGGAGGATCTACCAATGTGGTTATTCGTGGTTATTCATCATTAACTGGTACAAATCAAGCATTATTTGTTGTTGATGGAGTGCCTATTAGTAACTTCAACACAAATGATATCTATCAACAATCAGGTCGAAATGGTTATGATTATGGTAACGCTGCTTCAGATGTTAATCCAGATGATATTGAATCTGTAAACGTATTAAAAGGTGGTGCTGCAACGGCACTGTATGGTTCAAGAGCTGCTAATGGTGTTATCGTTATTACTACAAAAAAGGGTACAGCTAAGAAAGGGATTGGTGTTACGATTAATTCATCTGTAACATTCAACAAGTTTAACAAAGATACATTTGCCGAATACCAAAATCAATATGGTGCAGGTTATGCAGATGCATTTCACCCAGGTGGTTTCTATTTCGAAGATCAAGATGGAGACGGTATTGACGAAGCCTATACACTTGCAGATTGGGATGGTTCTTTTGGTACTGTTGAGTTTGACCCTAATTTATTAGTACACCAATGGGATTCTTTTTTCCCAGGATTAGAAAATTATGGACAAGCAACGCCTTGGGTAGGTTATGCCAATGGACCAGAAGGTCCAGCCTCATTGTTTGAAACTGGAGTTACTACATTTAATACCATTGCATTAGATGGTGGCAATGACGTTTCTACTTTTAAAATAGGCTATACCAAAATGGAGCAAACAGGCATTATGCCAAATAGTTTAATTAAAAGAGATAATATTGATTTTGCTGGTTCGTATAAATTAACTGACAAGTTAACAGCTGCTGCAAAAGCAACGTATACTAAAACTTCTGGTAAAGGACGTTACGGTACAGGTTATAGTGGAAATTATATGCAAACTATGAGACAGTGGTGGCAAACCAATGTTAGTATTAAAGATCAAAGAGATTCGTATTTTCAAACACGTCAAAATACAACCTGGAATACATCCTATATCAATCATGATTTAGACGCTATCTACCATGATAATGTCTATTTTATGCGTTATGAAAGTTATGAAACTGACGTAAGAAATCGTGTTTTTGGTAATGTTTCTTTAAACTATGAAATAAATGATTGGTTAAGTGTTTATGCAAGAGCAACAATGGATACCTATTCTGGTAATCAAGAAGAGCGTCAAGCTAAAGGTAGTGCCTCTCAAAATAGGGATGAAACTTCTGTAACTTCTTATTACAGTAAGTTTCTTGAGTCATTTACTGAGAATAACTATGATTTGATGTTTAACATCAATAAAGATATTACTGATAAGTTAAATCTTACTGCAGTTTTAGGAGCAAATATTATGAGACAAAGTTATTCATCAACACGTGCTTTTACAAATGGCGGACTTAATGTTGATCGTTTATATTCTTTAAGTAACTCTGTAAATCCGATACAAGCGCCTACAGAAAATGACTTTACAAAAGGCGTTGATGGTTATTATGCAAATGCATCTTTTGGATATGATAATACAGTATTTGTTGAAGGTTCTTATAGAATAGACGTTTCTTCTACTCTACCAACTAATGATAATCAATATGATTATTATGGTATTTCTGCAAGTTTATTATTTAATAGATTTATTAATGCACCTTGGATATCATTAGGGAAAATAAGAGCAGGATATGCTAAAACTGGTAACTCGGCACCAGCATTATCCTTATACAATACGTATATTTTAGGTACTCCTTTTTCCGGAAATGCTACAGCTACATTACCTAATACAAGTAATAATCCAAATCTTACAAATGAAGAATCTATTGAAAAAGAAATAGGTTTGGAGATGAACATGTTCAATGGTAGATTAGGATTTGACTTATCCTTATATCAGAAAGACTCAAACGATTTATTGACACCGATTACCGTTACAAATCAAACGGGTTATACTGGTCAATGGTTAAATGCCGGAACAATGGAAAACAAAGGTATTGAACTAGCCTTATGGGGATCACCAGTCAAAACTGATGATTTTGAATGGAAAGTTAATGTGAATTGGGGTAAAAATGAAAATGTGGTAACTTCTTTACCTTCTGGATTAACAAATTTAAGATTAGATGGCGGATTGCAAAATGGTACAATCAATGCATCTGTAGGTGAGCCTTATGGTATGATTCGTGGGACTAATTTTATATACCATGAAAATGGTCAAAGAATCATAACTCCTGATGGCAATTATGCAACAACTGTAAGCACTAATGAGAATTTAGGCTCTTACCAACCAGATTGGAAAGGGGGAATTAATAATACATTTACGTATAAAAATTTATCATTCAGCTTTTTAATTGATGTTAAAAAAGGTGGCCATGTATTTTCACTTGATCAATGGTACGGAAATGGTACTGGTCTATACCCAGCAACTGCAGGTAATAATGAGCTAGGAAATCCTGTACGCTCGCCTGTTGCAGATGGTGGCGGTATTTTATTTGACGGTGTTCAAGAAGATGGTACTCCAAATACTGTGAGATCTGATTTTACAACTTTCTTCAATGGATATGGATGGGCTAGTGGTAGCACTCCTACAGCTTTACATGTATATGATGCCGGTTTTGTAAAATTAAGAGAAGTTGCTTTAGCATACTCATTACCAAAAAAGATGTTAGAGCAAACATTTATTAATTCGCTAACGTTTACTGCTATAGGTAGAAACTTGTGGATTATTGATAAATCTTTACCTATGGCTGATCCTGAAGCTGGATTAAGTTCAGGAAACATTCAAGGAAACT
>DATGBV010000053.1:0-6299 GCA_035312485.1 Flavobacteriaceae bacterium
AACATCATTGATACACTAAATAAAATGAGTTTTTTCATTATTAATTTGAATTAATTTTTATTTGTTAATTTTTGTTTTATTATCATATTAAAAACAGCTCAAAATTATGTAAAATTTGATACTAAACTAAAATTTAACAAAACTTTTACTAAGAGACTTATAAACGATTATACTCTTTAATTTTATTTACGAAATAAGACCAAACAATAGATGTTTTTTTGTAGTAGTTTTTTTTATGAATAGCGGAGTTTCTTTGCTTAATAAGTTTAGGCAAATACCAATAAAAACTGAAATGTGATTTTAGTACTGCAATGGTATGAAGTCCATTGAAGTTGATTAAAAACTTTAAGGCAGCGATTCCATCTAAAAACAATCTGGTAATTAATAACACAAAAATGTGTCCCTTGGCATTTTTAGTAATGGCATACAAACTGTTTCTAAAATTGAGATAGGTTTTTTTTGGATTGGAATTATCTAAAGTTGCACCTCCAACATGATAAACTATAGATCGGAAATCAAATTTTATATCGTAGCCTAAATTGTTAATACGCCAACACAGATCTATTTCTTCCATGTGTGCAAAAAATGCTTCATCAAAGCCATTTAGTTTTTTAAAAATTTCACTTCTAATAAATAAACACGCTCCAGATGCCCAAAAAATTTTGGAATTATCATCAAATTGACCATGGTCTTTTTCAATGCTTGAAAAAATTCTGCCTCTGCAATATGGATATCCATATTTATCAATAAAACCTCCAGCAGCTCCAGCATATTCAAAATAGTCTTTGTTCTTGTAATCCAAAATTTTAGGTTGAATAGCTGCAGTATTTGGTTCTTTGTCAAAAATTATGCGAACAGAATCTAACCAGTTTGGGGTAACTTCAACATCGTTATTTAACAGGCAAAATACATCAGCATCAACTTGCTTTAAAGCTTCATTATAACCTTTGGCAAAACCAAAATTCTTTTTATTCTGAATAATTTTCACATTGGGAGAAGTAGTCTTTAAATATTCTATAGACCCATCTGTTGAGGCATTGTCCGCAACATAAATTTTTGCATCGTAAGAATGCTTAACAACAGATGGTAGAAATTGTTGAAGTAATTTTTCTCCGTCCCAATTCAATATGACAACAGCTATTTTCATTGATTATATTCAGGAAGTTCTTTTAAAAATTTATAGTGTTCATTTTCAAAGTCCATGGTGCAATAATAATGATTTAATCCGTTGGTTATCATTAAATAATTGGCTTTCAAGGCTAAATTGTAACGAGCTATTTGATCAAAAGTGTCTTGCTTAATTAAAATATGAGGAGCTTTACATTCCACAATTACATGAATGCTCCCATCTGAATTATAAACCACAATGTCATAACGCTTTTTTAAACCATTTACAAGTAACTCTTTTTCAACATTTATTAGGGATTTTGAATACTTTTTTTCTTGAATTAAAAATTGCAAACAGTGTTGTCTTACCCATTCTTCTGGTTGTAAAACCACGAATTTTTTACGAATATCATCAAAGATAAGCCGTTTATTTTTGCTACTTTTGAGTCTGAAGTTGTATGGTGAAAAATTAAGTTTTTGCACAACACAAATTTGGTGATTTTTTTTTAATGGAGGAAGTTAAAGCGCTAGTAAACGATATTAAGAACAGGAATTTTAAGCCTGTTTATTTCTTAATGGGAGAGGAGCCTTATTATATTGATAAGATTTCAGATTTTATAGAAGAACATGTTTTGCCTGAAGATCAAAAGGGATTTAACCAAATGGTACTTTATGGCCGTGATGTTGGCATAGATGATATTGTTGGTAATGCAAAGCGTTATCCAATGATGGCAGACTATCAGGTTATTATTGTAAAGGAAGCACAGGATTTATCAAGAACTATTGAAAATCTTGAAACCTATGTTCAAAATCCACAACCTACAACCTTGTTGGTTCTTAATTATAAATATAAAAAATTAGACAAACGTAAATCACTTTATAAGGCATTAAAGAAAAATAGTACAGTATTTGAAAGTAAAAAACTGTACGAAAACCAAGTGCCAGATTGGATAAGAAGAGTGTTGTCAGCAAAGGATTATACAATAACACCCAAAGCCTCTCAAATGCTTGTAGAATTTTTAGGAACAGATTTAAGCAAGATCAACAATGAACTTGAAAAGCTTCAGATCGTTTTACCTAAAGGTACACAAATTACACCAGCAGATATTGAAGAAAATATTGGAATAAGTAAGGATTATAACAATTTTGAACTCCGAAAGGCAATTGGAGAAAAAGACATTAAAAAAGCGTTTAGGATTGTTAACTATTTTGGACAAAATCCTAAAGATAATCCTATGGTGGTAACTGTGGCTTTGTTATTTAATTTTTTCTCTCAAATATTACATTTTCATGGGCTACATGACAAGTCGCCCCGAAATGTGTCTTCTGCTTTAAAGATTAACCCTTATTTTGTTAATGAGTATATTACTGCAGCGCGTAATTTCCCAATGAAAAAAGTAAGTGGCATAGTGTCTTCTTTAAGGGAGTTTGATGTTAAAAGCAAAGGTGTAGGTGCTAATGCCGTACCACAAGGTGATTTGTTGAAGGAATTGATGGTTAAGATTATGAATTGTTAAATGATTATTGAGTATTAAAATTTTGTTTACTATTTGTAGCCACAGCAATTTTAGAATCAGCGGTTCCATAATACAAGAACCATTGTTCTTTAAAATATACCAATCCTTCAACAAAACATACTTCATTAACCTCGCCAATTTTTTCATAATCTTTGTCTGGATAAATAAAATAACTTTCTGTACGATCAATAAGTTTAAATGGGTTTTCTTTATCAAATAAAGCTTGCCCCGCAGAATACGTAAATTTTGGTAACATTGGGTCATTAAAGTTAGTGGCATTACTACCATTGTAAATAAGTAAAACGCCATTATTATTAATTAAGGCATATGGGCCTGGTTCTACCAATCTACTGTCAAAATACCCCATTCTAGGATGTAACACAGAAATCATTTTCCCTGACTCTTTATTTTCAGCCACTTTCCAATTTATGAGATCGTCAGAATAAGCCATAAAAATATTTGTATCTCCAAAATACATCCAATATTTTCCGTTAACTTTTTTTGCTAGTATTTTATTTCCTTGCAGTTCACTCACTATGGCTCCAGCCTTTGACCATCTATCTTTGTATTTTTTTTCTTTTAATACCAATCCGTGCTTAGTCCAATTTTTTAGATCTTTTGATGAAGCTATACTTAAGCGCGCATTTTTTCCGTCATAAGATGTATAAGTCATTATATATTCTCCTTGTTTATTTTCTACAATTCGTGGATCTTCCACACCATCAAAATAACAGAAGTAACAATCTTCAGAATTGGTTTGCTGTGTTAAACTCTTTTTATAATTCCACTCAAACTCTTTCATAGAATCGTTGTCTGGATAGAATACAGGTGCATCCATTTTTTTAAAGTGCAGACCATCATTACTTATAGCCATACCAATTCTTGAGGTGCCCTGCAAATCTTGTGCTCTATATAATAAATATACTTTGTTGTCTTTAACAACTGCTGTAGGATTAAGTACATTGCGTTCTTCCCACTTAACAGTTGTATTTGTAATTGGGTCTATAAAAGACAAAGTTTTTGAAGGGCTTAAAATAGGATTCAAGCTATCTACTTTTTTAAAATGCGTAAATGCCCAACCTTCATTGGCCGTTGAATAATTATTTGATGACTCTTTATCTTGACAAGCCTGAAATACTATTATAATTACTAGAAAAATAAATGGTCGCATATTATTAATTTTTATATTATTTTTTACAATAAATTCAACTCAATTTGATAATCATATTGTAGATCTTCATGGAGTAGAATGACTTTCTTTTTTACAGTTTGTATTTGTCTTAAATAAATATTTGTCAATGATACATTGTTATCTATAGATGGAGAAAACCCTTTAAGCTTCTTACAAAAATAGAGGAGTAGTTCAATTTCGGTTTCTTTGTTAAGTGAATACCTAATGTACTTTTTTACATTCCGTAAAATTTTCCTAACACTTTTTTTGATGTAAAAATAACTATTGGTGTTTATCATTTCAAATTCATCATCCATCTCATTTTTTATAGCTTGAATATAACCAGATTCGTTATGAGATTCAAATAACAAGTAGGTGAGAAGTTCTTTGTTCTCTTTTTTAAAACGGGAAAGCCGTAAACACAGATTTATCAATTTATCAGAAGATAAATGTTGCAATTCATCTTTTAATTGTTTTACAGTTGCGCTTTTCACTTTCTCCCTTTTAATAAATTAATAGTAATGCTAGCTAATTTCCCATTTGGGAATGCAGTATAAAAATCTGGATCGGAAAATAATCCAGCTTCTTTAGCGATGCTGTTTACTACATTTGATTCTAGGATGAATTGGTCAGAATATCCATGTGTTGCATCATAAGCTGTAGCAGCTGTTTTACCTAGATTTTCAGCAGAATCTTTAGGGTCAATGGTATGTAGTTCAATAATTAACAAGCCAAATTTTTCAATATATGGTTTCCATTTTTTAAAATGTTCAAGCAATGAAACTTCAACATGATTGTTGTTAAGACGTTTACCATTATATGCATAGGCACCTGTAGATATACTCACACGGTTGGTTGCATTTTTTGGCTCATTCCAAACTCTATTATGATCTAAAAATGTACGAACATTCAACAAGTCTTTTAAATCAATATTATAATCTTCTTTTAAATCTTCAGCAAGAATTTCTGGTCTTCCGATATCTCCCCAAATAACTTTTGCCCAAATATCTGCTTTGATTAAATTTGCTCTAGTTACCTTAAGCGCTGCTTGATTAAAGTCAGCTCCAACAAGAAATAAAGGATATTCATCAAGGTGTTTGCCTCGTACTGTTTTGTATTCAATAACATCAAAAATATGTTGTAAAAATGCACCATTACCACATCCCATATCCAAAACGCCTTTTGGCTGTTCATCTATGGGTTTGCTAAAAAGTTGGATAATAACTTCATCAACAATTTTAAAGTAAGTTGAATGTGCGCCACCACTTCCCCAAACGTTCATTTCTCGGTCTACATGTTTTTCTATATCGCCAGGACTACTAGTCTTTAATATTAAAGGATTGCCAAATATAAGCTCATCAAGTTTAACAAATGTTGGTAAATAGGAGACTGTCACACCATAAGCGCTTGCACGTTTAGCAAAGAACAAACCTTTTTCTGTAAACTGATATGTATTCTTTTTTTTAGTAAACCATCCTAGAAATGATAAGAAATCGAGTATTTTCTTAAAGCTCTCGGGATTTTTATGATATTCTTCTGCTCTAAAAGATGCTTCCATAAAGTATTTATGGAATAATCCGTTGAGGCCTAATAATACAATTATAGGTGCTATAATTACACCTTCAATATGTTTTAAAATTTGATATTCAATAGAATTGATTTGTATGTCCTTTAAGCCATATGAATCTTCATATTTTTTAAAAATTTGCTCTAAAACAATGAAACAATCTGAACCAATTTGTTCTTCCGGAAATCTAACAGAATAATTTAGCAGGTCAACGGCATCTTTATACAAGTGTACAAGATTGAAAGCTTGAATGCTGTTCTTATTTAATTCATATACAATATTATCTTGCTCATTATCTAAATGTTGAATTAACCATCCTTGAGAACACAATACTCTTAAAGCAACATTAAGATATCCTTCGTTGGCATCAAATTGTTTTGTGATTTCTTTGATAGGTAACTTTTTGTTTTCAATAAGATATTCTAAAACCCCTTTTTTATAAAGAGCAAAAGCCGTTGTAGCTGTTGCAATACCATCTAAATGCCTAAAAATGGTACTTCGAAATAAAGCTTTATCGTTATTGGTTAACATTTTATATGGTTTACCAATAAATATAGAAAAATTAAAGGTTTATGTGTCAATAATGTGTTTTAAACTTTTAAAGAAAAATGGCCTCTATACTTCCTTCCATCCGGTAAAATAAGATAATACCAATAGTCATCTGGTGTCATGAGTTTACCATTATATGTGCCATTCCATCCTTTTGAATGATAAGGATTAAAAGTTTTAAGCAATTTACCATAGCGGTCAAAAATTTGAACAGTTGTAGTTTGAAACTGAAATTCTGAAGGATCTAACCCCAATATGTTCCATGTATCATGAGTTCCATCATCATTTGGAGTGAAATATTTTGGAAAACCAAGAACATATACTTCTTCTGAAATAGTATTACAACTATAAACATCTTTTATAAAAATAGTATGAGTTCCTGCAGGAA
>DATGBV010000054.1:0-12793 GCA_035312485.1 Flavobacteriaceae bacterium
ACACTTAAAATAATATCGATGTCGTGTATCATTAAATCCAAGACTACAGGAACATCTGTGCCCCGAGGATTGAATTCTGCCAGACGATGTGTTTCTATAAACATAGGGTTTTCAACCTTATCTTTTACAGCAATAAACGCTGGATTAAAACGCTCTACATGACCAACCTGGCCTCTAATATTGTGTTCTGCTAATAATTCTCTAATATGTTCTGCTTCTTCAACAGTATTGGTAATTGGTTTTTCAATAAAGATATGCTTTCCTTTGGCAATGGCTTGTTTGGCACATTCGTAATGGGATAAAGTAGGTGTTACAATATCTACCATATCTACTGTATCAATTAGTTCTTCAACAGAATTAAAAAGTTTATAGCCAAACTCATCAGCAACCTTTTGAGCATTAACTGTATCTTGGTCATAAAAACCAACTAATTCATATTCTTCAGATTGATTGAGTAGTCTTAAATGAATTTTTCCTAAATGTCCAGCACCCAGAACACCTGTTTTTAGCATATTGTTTCGTTTTGAACAAAAATAAGGTTTTTAACTATTTATCTATATCAAAATAAAATAAAATGTATCAAGTAGTATTGGTTATAATTCTTTTTGATAAATACCTTTTATCTTTAAAATGTTTGATTAATTTTAAACTGAAAATATGCCTGATAAATTGAAAGATACGTTTAAGCACAAAGGATTAAGACAAAAGTTAGTTAATGTTATAAAAGCCAAAGGAATAAGTGATGAAAATGTCATAGAAGCTATTGGTAAAGTGCCTAGACATTTATTTATGGATTCTGGTTTTTTAGACCATGCATATCAAGATAAGGCTTTTCCTATTGCTGCAGACCAAACTATTTCGCAGCCATATACAGTAGCTTTTCAAACAGAATTATTAAAAGTAAAGCAAGGCGATAAAATACTTGAAATAGGAACAGGTAGTGGCTATCAGGCTGCTGTTTTGTGTGAGCTTGGCGTTAAGTTATATAGTATTGAAAGACAATTGGAACTTTTTAAAAAAACCAATAAATTTTTACCAAAATTAGGGTACAGGCCCAAAAAACTTATTTTTGGCGATGGCTATAAAGGTCTGGAAGAAGAAGCTCCTTTTGATGGTATAATAGTAACTGCAGGTGCACCATTTGTTCCTAAACCTTTGTTAACTCAATTAAAGACTGGAGGCAAGCTTGTGATTCCTCTTGGCAATGATGTACAAATAATGACACTCTTTATAAGAAAAGGAAATAAAGAGTTCGAAAAGCATGAATTTGGAGAGTTTAGATTTGTACCATTACTTGAAGACAAAAGCTAAATTCGATAAATTGTATTTAACTTTTAGTTACAACAATTTGTTGCATCCACTTGTTTCTTAAGTCCAATTGAGCTTGTGTTGGATTTTCCATTAAGAAAAAAGTTGCAGTTTCTTCATCGAAAGCAATTCCTAGTTTTTCGTAGTATTCTTTAAATGGTAAAGGTTCTGATGCTTTAACATATTTATTGAAAAAGTCGCTTATTTGCGGATAGGTGTAGTTAGCAAAATCGTCAAAAAATGTATTCTCATTAAAAGGTTTGTTTGGCCCATATTTTTTAGCCAAATCATTAATAACATCAATCAATCCTCTTTCCCCGTTAGAAAGTTCTAAAAGTCTTATATCAAGAAGCCCAGCAACTAAAGCACCTTTCATGTAAATGTTTGAATATTGTTTATGACCTTCTGGAGTGTAAGAGGTTCTAGCTAATTCTACAAGACTAATATTAGGATTGAAATATTTGTTGTTAATAATTACTTTTCGTCTTAAAGTCTTTAAATAATCTTCCATTGATTTAAGTCTGGTGCGAAACAGCATCATGTGAGCTGCCCATTCTGTAGTGCCTTCATATAACCACAAATGGTCTGAAACTACCGGTGTTACAAAATTGAACTGCTCTACAACTTCACTATGAATGTTAAGAGGTGTCACAATATGAAAAAACTCGTGTGCTGCTACGTCTAGAAGCTTATCTTCAATATTTTCCCATGGTGCTTCTCTGTAAACATATTCTGAACTATAGGAATGTTCCCAAGCACCTTGTGTTAAATCTTCAAAATGATATAGGAATGTATATCTATCTACAGGCAATCCATTTAAAAAGCCACTAGCAGAAAGCAACATATTTTTCATGGAATCCAATATCTGATCAGATTTTATAAGTCCTGTTTTGGAGTAGGTAAAAATATCTATTGTAGTTCCTTGCACATCCATTGAAGCTTTTGTTAAATCACCAAGAAGAATAGGTGAATCTACAACATGGTCGTAATCTTCTGCTAAATAAACACCTTCATTCGTTTTATTTAATGCTGTACCTACAAGCCATTGCTCTGGATATTCTAATTTTATTTTTATTGGATTAACTTGTTTTCCTTTAAAGTAACCAAAAACAGCTTGACCGTTTATTAAAGAATGATTATCCTCTATTGAAGTACCACACATTAAATACAATTTATTTTCTGTAACTGGTGTATCCCAAGTTTCAGCAATGTGATATTCAATTTTCGCAATATTTTCAGGTGAAGTTAATTCGTATTGATTAGTTGAAATCTTTTTTGTCTCTATTTCATTTCCATTACGATCAAAAGCCTTAAATGAACGAACAAAACGTCCAATGTCCATAACAGCATAGGTTCCTGGTGCTGTTGATGCAAATTGATAAACATTATTGCTATCTGTTAATGAAGGAGGAGTGACAGTTACCTTGAATGTATCGTCAGACCTATCTAGAAGGTTTACATTAAAAAAAACATCGTTGGTTTGAACAGTTGAAATTTTACTACTTCCGCATGAAACAATAACGAACGAAAAGACAATGAGCCAAAGCTTAAAAAAGTACTTCATTTTTATGATTTAAAATTTGCACAAAATATAAATAACGAGATATTTTGAGCGTTAATAATCTCTTAAATTATTTGTAGGTTTTTTTTATTCGGTCAAGGTTACGTTTGTTTTCTCTATCCTTGATGGTTTCCCGCTTGTCATAGAGTTTTTTCCCTTTGGCAAGTGCAATGTCTAATTTGGCGTAACCTTTTTCGTTAATAAATAACCGAAGCGGAATTATTGTAAGTCCTGTGTTTTGAACTTCTTTGTTTAATTTTCTTAATTCCTTTTTGTTTAATAATAGTTTTCTAGTGGCTTTAGGCTTGTGATTGTAATAGGTGCCGTAGATGTATTCTTCTATGGTCATGTTTACTACAAAAAGTTCTCCTTGATCATTAAATTCGCAAAAGCTTTCTGCAATTGAAGCCTTACTATTCCTAATGGATTTAATTTCTGTACCGGTTAATACAATACCTGCGGTGTACTTATCCAATATTTCATATTGAAAGCGCGCCTTTTTGTTTTGTATGTTTATGGTTTTTTGCATGGGCTGCCAAAGGTAGATAATTTAAGATAATTTTTAAATAAGTAAAAAAAGTATTCTATAGCTTTACAGTATATTGCAGAAAAGTATGTAAATGAGGACGCAAGTATCTTGCTTTTTTTTGATTTTAATTTTTATTTCTGGTTGTAAAGCAGATTTAAAAAGGAGCATTGCAAATACTATTATTAATCAATCTATTGAAGTTTCTGGTGGTGATAAGTTTAAAAATTCTACAATAGAATTCGATTTTAGAGATAGGCATTATAAAGCGATTAGAAATAAAGGAATATTTCAATATGAAAGAGAATTTCAAGATTCACTAGGAACAATTAAAGATGTTTTATCCAATTCTGGTTACGAACGTTTTTTGAATGACCAACCCTTTGCACCTCATGATACTATGGCTGTAAAATATGCAAGGTCCGTAAATTCTGTGCATTATTTTTCTGTATTACCTTTTGGATTGAATGACGAAGCCGTTAATAAGACTTATTTGGATAGTGTGACAATAAAAGGAAGAATGTACCATAAAATTAAAGTTGATTTTGATGCAGATGGAGGAGGAGAGGATCATGAAGATATATTTGTGTATTATATAAATACAAAGACTAATAAGGTCGATTATTTTTCGTATTTATACTTTGTTGATGGAGGTGGAATACGGTTTAGAGAAGCTTATAACGAACGTTATGTTAATGGGCTTCGATTTGTTGATTATAAAAATTATAAATCTGAAATCAAAAATGTTGATTTATACACGTTGGATAGTTTATTTCAAATAGATGAATTAAAACTTCTCTCTAAAGTAGCGCTTGAAAATATTACAGTTAAGTAATTATGCAATACGTATTGATTGTATTTATAACCAGTTAACTATAGTCATTTAAGTTTTTATTTACCTCTTCCACTTTTTTTAATGTTCAACTTTCTTACAACATTGCTAGTTCTAGACTTTCCCTTATCCTTTTTTTTAGAAGGTTGTTCGGATTTATTTCCAAAGAATTTACTGCTCATACTTTTATTTTTTAATTATTAAATTTTATTCAACTAATAATAACGTATCAGAAATAGCATCACCTGATACTGTAACTATATAAAGATTGGCATTATTACTATCGTCAATATGTTGATACTTTTCTTCACCTAAAAGCTTATTTACAAACTCCGGTGTTGTATTACTATGTCCAACAACAAGCACCGATTTCCCTTTTGTTTTATTCAAAAACTCTTGAATATCTAATTCTTTTGGATTATAAAACTCAATTTTAAGATTGTTCTTTACTGCTGTTGGTTGTGCAGTTTCTATGGTTCTATGATAGTTTGTAGAATAAATAGCATCAAACGTTATATTTTTTAAAACATTGCTCCATTGCTCTGCACGCTGTTTACCTTTTTCAATTAGATGAGGATTTTTATTAGACGAATCGCTTCTGTCTTTTTCAGCATGACGAATAAAATAATACGTTGATACTGCAGTTGTTGTGTCTTTTTCTTTTTGACAGGATGAAATAGGTAACATTGTTAAAAAGACTAATGCAAGAAAAAAGGATTGTTTCATTTATAATAAATTTATTTCTAAAGATATAAATTTAAGTTTTTGATTTTATAGTTGTTTCCAAAATATAATCATACCATTAAAGGCTCTATTTATTTGCTCAAAATTTAAATAAGTTTTACCAATATTTTCATAACCTAGTTTGGCGTAAAAACGTAGCGCTTGTTCTTGCGTATCCATTGCTTTCAACCAAATTGAACTTTTGCCTTTTTCTTTGGCCCGTTGTTCTACCCAATCAAATAATGCTTTTCCAATACCTTGTCCTTGTGCTTCTGTACCAAGATAAATTCTATGTAAATAAACATGTGATTCTTTTTTGTAACCTATAAGAGGTCTATTATAATCAATTCTTAAAATGCCAACATCTTGCGATTTATAAATAACAAAATAGTATTCAGATTCGGGTTCATTTAGTTCTTTTTCTAAATTTTCTTTACTATAAAACCTATTAATATACCAATGGTAATTTTCGTTTTTCCAAAGATGTTTGTAAACAGGTTTATAAACTCTATCAACTAATTTTTCAAGTTTAGCTTGATCATGAATAAGAATATCTTGAAGTTGAATGTGTTCTGAAATATTTATCATTTTAGAGTTGATTGCTATAGCTTATAGATTAAGATAAAAATAAGTATAAAAAATAAAAGCAACGCTTCTCTTTTTAAAGATTCACGTTGCTTTTCTACTAACTAACCAACCATAAATAAAACGTCTTTGTAAACGCTTTAGTATTGTTTTAACTAAATTTTAGTATTCTTCTGCCACCAAGTCACCTTGGTTTCTGAAAACTAGTTTATTATCAAAAGAATCCAATAAAATGATACTGTCTGTGGTTATTTTTCCAGAAAGAATTTCTTTACTTAATTCATTCAAAACTTCTTTTTGAATGACCCGTTTTACTGGTCTGGCACCATATTCTGGGTTATATCCTTTTTCTGCCAAATAAGTAACAGCTTCGGGTGTTGCATCAAAAGTAATACCTTGTTTTGCTATCATTTTGGTAACACCTTTAAGTTGTAACCCAACAATATCTATAATGTTTTCTTTAGTTAAAGGTGTAAACATGATGGTGTCATCAATCCTATTTAAAAATTCTGGACGAATGTTTTGTTTTAGCAATGCCAATACATCAATTTTTGCAGCTTCAATAGCAGAATCAATATCTTTTGTAGCTTCAAAACGCTCCTGAATAATATTGCTTCCTATATTTGATGTCATGATAATAATGGTGTTTTTAAAATCGGCTACACGACCTTTATTATCTGTCAATCTTCCTTCATCTAAAACTTGCAACAGAATATTGAAAGTATCTGGATGTGCTTTTTCAATTTCGTCAAGTAAAACTACAGAATAAGGTTTACGTCTTACTGCTTCGGTTAATTGTCCACCTTCATCATAACCTACATATCCAGGAGGAGCACCAACCAATCTGCTCACAGCATGGCGTTCTTGATATTCACTCATATCTATTCTAGTCATGGCATTTTCATCGTCAAACAGATATTCTGCAAGCGCTTTTGCCAGTTCGGTTTTACCAACACCCGTTGTTCCTAAAAACAAGAAAGTGCCTATGGGTTTTTGTGGGTTTTGCAATCCAGCCCTACTGCGTCTTACAGCATCACTTACAGCTGCAATAGCTTCATCTTGTCCAACAACTCGCTTATGGAGCTGATCTTCTAATTTCAAAAGTTTCTCACGTTCACTCTGAAGCATTTTGGTTACAGGTATTCCAGTCCATTTTGCTACAACTTCTGCAATATCGTCATAAGTGACTTCTTCTTTTATTAAAGAATTACCTGATTGGTTTTCCTGCAACTCTTTTTGAAGTTTCTCCAAGCGTTCTTGGGCTTCTTTAATCTTTCCGTAACGCAATTCTGCTACTTTACCGTAGTTACCATCGCGTTCAGCGCGTTCAGCTTCTAACCTAAAGTTTTCTATTTCCAGTTTTGTATTTTGAATATTATCAACAACTTCTTTTTCACTTTTCCATTTGGCATTTAATTCATTACGCTGTTCTTTTAAGTTAGCCAAATCTGAACGTAAAGTCTTAAGTTTAGCTTCATCCTTTTCGCGTTTAATGGCTTCAATTTCAATTTCTAACTGCATAATTTTTCTATCCAAAACATCCAACTCTTCAGGTTTTGAATTGATCTCCATACGCAATTTTGAAGCTGCTTCATCCATTAAATCAATAGCTTTATCTGGAAGGAAACGGTTTGTGATATAACGTTCAGAAAGTTCAACAGCACCTATAATGGCATCGTCTTTTATGCGAACCTTATGATGCGTTTCATATTTTTCTTTAATACCACGTAGTATTGAAATAGCACTTTCGGTATCAGGTTCATCTACCATTACTTTTTGAAAACGCCTTTCAAGAGCCTTGTCCTTTTCAAAATACTTTTGGTATTCGTCTAAAGTTGTAGCGCCTATTGCACGTAATTCACCACGAGCTAAAGCAGGTTTTAGAATATTTGCGGCATCCATAGCGCCTTGTCCACCACCAGCACCTACAAGTGTGTGAATTTCATCTATGAATAAGACAATATCTCCTGCGCTTTCGGTAACTTCTTTGATAACAGCTTTTAAGCGTTCTTCAAACTCTCCTTTATATTTAGCGCCAGCAATAAGAGCTCCCATATCTAGAGCAAAAACATGTTTTTCTTTTAGGTTTTCTGGCACATCGCCATCAACAATTCTATGTGATAAGCCTTCTGCAATAGCAGTTTTACCTGTTCCAGGCTCACCTACAAGAATAGGATTATTTTTTGTTCTACGTGATAGGATTTGAAGTATTCTACGTATCTCTTCATCTCGACCAATAACAGGATCCAACTTACCATCTTTGGCTAGCTGATTTAAGTTTCTAGCATATTTGCTCAAAGAATTATAGGTGTCTTCTTGACTTTGGGAAGTAACTCGATCTCCTTTTCGTAATTCTTCTATTGCAGCTTTTAAGTCTTTTTCTGTGATGCCTTGATCTTTTAGCATTTGAGCAATCTTACTATTAGATTTAAAAACTGCCAGAATTAAATGCTCTATAGAAACGAAATCATCATTCATTTTTTTGGCAATGATGGATGCTTCATTTAGGGTTTTACCTGCCTCACGAGATAGCATGATTTCTCCACCAGATACTTTAGCAAAGCTTTCTATTTGTTTATCTAAAGCTTGTTGTAAAACATTAAGGTTTACATTCAATTTCTTTAAAAGAAATGGTAAAACGTTTTCATCAACTTCAAAAATAGCTTTAAAAATATGCTCATTTTCTATTTGTTGATGTGAAAAGCCTTGTGCAATTTGTTGTGCTTGCTGTATGGCTTCTTGCGATTTTATAGTATAATTATTAAAGTTCATTATTTGCTTTTTTCTTTGTGATAGTTATAATTCAATAATCTTACCATTCCATTCCGCAAGACAAAATGTCGTTAACATCTAGTAATAGCGTGACGTTTCGGCAGATTTCAGTTTTCTTTTATTCCTTTTTGTGTTTTAGCTCAAACACTGTTAATTTTTGTTGAAGCTTATATTATCTCTTTATATTTGTGAAAATTTAAAATAAAACAAATGAAAAAAATCCTATTAAGTTCTTTATTGTTACTATTTATAATTTCATGTAAAAATGATACAACAGATAAAACAAAGACTGATAATACAAGTAAAAACTTTGCAGAATTACTTAAAAATTTTAATGAAAAAGGTTACGAATTATACCCATTAAAGGCTACTCAAGCTGGAGATTATCGTTTTAATGACCAACTTCCTAATTTCTTATCTGAAGAATACAAAGCGAAGAAAAAAGCATACTATACAAAATATAAAAACCTGTTATCAGAAATTGATGAATCTCAACTATCTGAAACAGAAAAAATGAGCAAAGCTGTTTTATTGTGGGATTGTGATATCAATCTAGAAGCAATGACATTTCAGAAAGATTTGATGCCTATAGATCAGATGTGGTCTTTAAATTTAGATTTTAATCAATTGGCTAGTGGTAGTACTTCCCAACCATTTAATTCTGTTGAAGATTATAAGAATTGGTTAGTAAGAGTTGATTCATATTTAGATTGGTTGGCTTCTGCCAAAGAGAACATGAAAAAAGGAATGGAGACAGGTTATGTGTTGCCATCTTCATTGATAGTTAAAGTAATTCCGCAGTTTGAAGTTCTAGCTACTGGAAAAGTTGAAGATCATTTATATTATTCTCCTATTCATTCCATTCCTGAAGCTTTCTCTCAAGAAGAGCGTGAAGAATTGACAAAAGCCTATACAGAAATGGTAGCTAACAAAATAATACCAGCACATCATGCTATGGTCAATTTTTTAAGAAATGAATATTTGCCTGCTGGAAGGGATAGTAGTGGTATTGCTGGTACACCACTAGGTAATTCTTATTATGATCATCAAATTAAAAAATACACTACGTCTTCTCTAACTGCAGATGAAATTCACCAAATAGGATTAAACGAAGTGGCTCGCATTCAATCTGAAATGGATAGCGTTAAAAAAGAAATAGGTTTTAAAGGAGACTTAAAAGATTTTTTTGATTTTGTAAGATCAAATAAAGATTTAATGCCTTTTACGGAGCGATCTCAAGTAATTGCTTGGTATGACAGTATTCATCAAGTAATGAAACCACAAATAGATAAACTGTTTGGTAAACAACCAAAAACTCCTTTTGAAGTTAGACGTACTGAACCATTTAGAGAAAAATCTGCTGCTGCTAACTATAGCTCTGGTTCTCTTGATGGTACAAGACCAGGAATATTCTATACACCGATTCCTGATGTTTTGACCTACAACGTTTTTGATAAGGAAGCTTTGTTTTTACATGAGGCTATTCCTGGACACCATTTTCAAATCTCATTAGCTCAAGAAAATAAAGATTTACCAGATTTCAGAAAAACGTTGTGGTATAGTGCTTATGGCGAAGGTTGGGCACTTTATACCGAAAGTATGGGAGGAGAATTAGGATTGTATAAAGATCCCTATCAATATTTAGGAATGTTAGGTTCTGAAATTCATCGAGCAATCAGGTTGGTTGTTGATACTGGAATTCATGCAAAGGGCTGGACACGTGAGCAAGCGATACAATACTCTCTGGACAATGAAGCGAAATCGGAAAGTAAAATAATAAGTGAAATAGAACGTTATATGGCAAATCCTGGTCAGGCTTTATCATACAAAATTGGGCAGCTTAAGATTATTGAATTGAGAGAGCGAGCCAAAGTATCTTTAGGTGATGCTTTTGATATTAAAGAATTTCATAATCAAGTATTAGAAACAGGTTGTATTCCGTTACAATTGCTAGAAGATAAAATTGATAATTGGATTGCCTCGAACAAGGAAAGTTAGAATCAAATAAAAAACTCCCACATTTCGACAGGCTCAATGTCCAGTGGGAGTTTTTATTTTAAAAATTATATCTGTTAATGATACTTTTAAGTTTTTGTTTTAAGTCTTCTCCTGTATCATATACCATTTGCTCATTACTTGGAAAAGGCACTCTATAATGTCTTGTTAAATCCAAATCGTCGTGTGTTAAAGCTCTTTTATCTCCTCTATAAGTTCCAAAAACATTTTCAAAGACAAAACCACTGTCAATAGGAAAGGTTTTTAACAATTGATTTGTTTTTAAATCTGCATATACTACGTCGGCTAAAACTTGAGACGATTTAATTTGTTCTACAACAAAAAATCTAGCTCTTACTTCAACAATTTTGTCAATTTTAATATCATTTCCTAAACTATCCTTTGCTACGTTACCATTGCCATCCAATTGATATTCCCAACCATCAACGACGTCTCTTTTTCTTAAAAATTCACGTTCATTAATTTGTTCGGGAGAAATATTAATCTGTTTTAGTTGCAATTGCATGGTGTAATCATACTTAATATTACTATCCCTGTTTGAATGATATGCTGTCCAGAATTTGTTTAATCCATAGGTATCAAAATTAAGTAAGTCCTCTTCCAGACGTCTGGGTATAATCTGATGAGTTCTATTTTCTATAGAAACAATCACATAATCTAATCCTTTTTGATAAGCTTCCTCCATCAAATCTCTTGTATCATCGTAGTTTGGATTAATAGACTCAATATATTCATACGTATTATATGCTTCTCTAATATTGTTTTTGTTTTCTGAATCCAATAATTTCAGTCCTTTTTCATAAAGATAATCTGATGTTTTTTCTCGCCATTCTACTATTTCATCACTGTAATCATTGAATTTGAATCTTAAATTTTTCCCATTAATATTTAATGGTAATATTGGTTTAATTGCTTCTTGGCGAGCATTTAAATCAGAATAAATTTCATAGATGTTTCTATATAGCTCTGGATTATTGTCTTTTTTAAGATGTGAAATATCATTCAAATCCCGTTCAACAACTTTGTAATAGGCGTCTTGAAGCATGAAAGCATAATCTTGCTTACGCTTTTTGTCTTTATTTGTTTCAAGCTTTTTTAATGCATTATTTATTGCCTGATCGTAATTACCAGAATTTAATGCTTTTTCTACTTGTTTTCTTCCACTACAAGAGATAAGAAATAAAAGTAATACTGAAAAGAGTAATAGTTTTTTCATAATGCTGGGGTTTACAATTATGATATGAGATTTTCAAATATGATGCCAATTAAGGAAAAATAATCTTAACAACCAACAATTATTGGTTTAAAATGTTAATTATCAATAGGTTATTTTTTATTATTTTTTAGCTTAAAAACAGGAAGTAATTGTGTTTTAACTTCTCCAAAACCAATTCTGGTACCATCATTTTCACAAAAACCTCTCATAATAACAGTATCAAAATCATTAATGAACTTTCGCTCTGTACCATCCTTCATTTTTATTGGTTTTTCGCCTCTCCAGGTAAGTTCCAGCATAGAGCCATAAGAATCTGGTGTAGAACCAGAAATTGTTCCGCTTCCCATCATGTCGCCAGAATTTATTGGGCAACCATTAATAGTATGGTGGGCCAATTGTTGAGACATGTTCCAATACATATATTTAAAGTTGGACCTACTAACTACGGTTTCTTTAGATCCTTTAGGTTGAATTGCAACCTCAAGATTGATATCAAAACTCTTTTTCCCTTTATACTGTAAATATGGTAATTGCGGTTTTATTGCCTTAGGGCTTTCAACTCTAAATGGTTCTAATGCATCAAGTGTAACAATCCATGGAGACATGGAAGATGCAAAATTCTTTGCTAAAAATGGACCTAATGGTACATACTCCCATTTTTGAATATCTCGAGCACTCCAATCATTAAATAAAACAAGACCAAAAATATATTCTTCAGCTTCATTTACAGGAATTGGTTCACCTAAATCATTCGCATCTGTAGTAATAAATGCCATTTCCAATTCAAAATCTACAAGCTTACTAGGTCCAAATATAGGTTCTGTAGCATTTGCTGGTAAGGTTTGCCCTTGAGGTCTGTGTACAGGAATTCCTGACGGAATAATAGATGAACTTCTACCATGATAACCTACAGGAATGTGCAACCAGTTTGGCATTAATGCATTGTCTGGATCTCTAAACATTGTCCCAACATTGGTAGCATGCTCTATACTGGAATAAAAATCGGTATAATCACCAATTTGAACAGGAAGTTGCATTTCAATTTCATCTAACCTGAATAATACAATTTCCTTATGCTTTTTATTGCTTTTAAGTGTTGTATTTTCAGAATCAAAAATCTCTGCTATTCTATTTCTAACAGCTCTCCATGTTTTTCTTCCATCTGCTATAAAATCATTTAAGGTGTCTTGAAGAAAAATATCATCAGTTAATGGAATACCTTCAAAATAACCTAATTGATGTAAAGCACCTAAA
>DATGBV010000055.1:0-3196 GCA_035312485.1 Flavobacteriaceae bacterium
CAAACTACATTAATTGAGTCTGATATTGTTGTAAAAGGCTATGTATCTTCATCAGATCAAACAGGAAATTTCTATAAGGATTTTTATATACAGGATGCTCCTGAAAACCCAACTGCTGCAATGGGTGTTACATTAAACCAAGTTGATACATATAATCAATTTAATCAAGGGAGAGAAGTTTATATAAAACTTAAAGGATTGTATTTAGGAGAAAATTCTTCAGACATTGTTTCTATTGGAGGGCAATTAGACGGAAACTTTTTAGGAGAGATGACTGTTAATCAAATTTCTACTCATGTATTCCGTTCACAAAATACTACGCCAATTGTGCCTGTTAGTTTATCACCTTCTGATATTGATGCTTCTCATGTAGGCATGTTTATCACACTTAATAATGTTCAAATACCTCTAGCCTATGATGGATTGGCATTCCATAACCCAATAAATGATTTCGAAACAAGATACCCTTTAGTTAGTTGTGAAGACGGTTCTTCTTTTCTTCTAGAAACGAGTTCTTTTGCTAGTTTTAAGCAAGAACCCTTACCTACAGAGGCAAGAGGAAGTATTTCTGGAGTAGTGAGCCAAGGTTTTGGTGGTTCTCCTAGAGTTTTGATATTAAATACCACATCAGATATTAACTTTACTGACGTACGTTGTGATCCTGTTTTTGAAGAATCGTTTAATTCTGCTATTGATAACACAACACTTAATTTACCTGGCTGGCTTAACTATGCTGAAGCAGGTTCTGAACTATGGACGGAACAAGTTTTTAGCGGCAATGGCTATGCTGAATTAAATCCTTTTAGCTCTGGGGACTCATCAAATATAGCTTGGCTAATTACTCCAGGTATTGATTTAAATGCTCAAGATGGAGAGATATTGAATTTCCAAACAGAACATGCTTATCCTGATGCTGGACACGACCCTTTAGATGTTTTAATTTCAACTGACTTTGATGGTACTGAAGCAGGAATTGCTACTGCAACATGGACAGAATTGAGCTTTGATGTAAGTTATATTGTTGACTCTAATACTTGGTATAATTTTACAAATTCAGGAGATATAGATTTGTCTTCTTATTCCGGCACAGCTTATATTGCATTTAGATATACAGGGAGTGATACAAGTAATCAAAACATGACATTACATGTAGAAAATGTTACAGTTTCGGTTCCTTAGATAAATTATTATTTCCAAAAAAACCTGCTAATTTATAGCAGGTTTTTTTATGGTCATATATACTGGAAAATGATCACTATAACCGCCTTTATATTTTTTACCAACATAAGTTCTAAATGGTTGGCCTTTATACTTGCCATGAAATTGCTTTAAAAAATCTGCGTCAAAAATGTTTGTGTTAACATAGTTGATTTTATTTGATTGTTTTTCAAATAAATTTACTGAAAAAAGTATTTGGTCAAATAAATCCCACTTAAAGTTATAGTTTGTTGTACCTCTTTCAAAAGTGTGTAAACTTACCATTGGGTTGTACAAACCATTATTATTGCCTAAACGCTTAATACTATTGGACTTTGGACCATCATTAAAATCGCCCATGACAATAATTTTTGGATTGTTCTCATGTTGTTTTATTTGAGAAATAATATCGCTCACTTTTTCTGAAGCAATTAAACGTTTATATTCTGAAGTTTCAGCGCCTTCACGCCTGGAAGGCCAATGATTTACAATAATGTTTATAGGTTCGTCATCAAATAACCCCTTTACAAATAATATGTCTCTAGTATAGTCTCGATTACCATCTTCTTCAATGATTAGAACAGGAAACGTTTCAGAAGATATTACTTTAAAAATAGTCCTGTCATAAATTAAAGCAACATCAATACCTCTTTCGTCAGGTGAATCATAATGCACAAAACTGTATGGCAATTCTGCCATGTGTTTAGATGCTATTAAATCTTTTAAGACTTCCGCATTCTCAACTTCTGCAAAACCAATTAATGTAGGATGTTTTTGGGTTTCTTCTTTACCAATATTTGAAATTGAATAACCAAGTTTTCTTAATTTATTCTCATATCGTTTTCGAGTCCATTTTTTATCTGAAGTAGGTAAAAAATCATTATCATTGGTTAGCTCATCATCATAGATATCAAATAAATTTTCTAGATTGTAAAATGCTATGGTGTAAATAGTCTCCTCATTTGAATTGTTAGGGTAATTTGTCATATTGATTTAAAAATATCGTTAAAATTATAAAAATTAAAATGAGTACAATTACGTAACTTTGCACTTTAAAATTATATATGCTAGAAAACAGAGACATAGCTTTAGAGAAAGCAGTTTTAATAGGGTTGATAACCAGAAACCAGGATGAGATTAAAGCAAAGGAGTATATGGATGAACTGGAGTTTTTAACCTATACCGCCGGCGGTGAAGTATTAAAAAGATTTACGCAAAAGTTAGATATGCCAAATCCGAAAACTTTTATAGGTTCTGGAAAAATGCAAAATGTTCAACAATTCATTAAGGAGAATGATATTGGAACTGCAATATTTGATGACGAACTATCTCCTGCACAGGAACGAAATATTAGCAAGATACTTAATTGCAAGGTTCTAGACAGAACCAATTTAATCTTGGATATTTTTGCCCAAAGAGCGCAAACAAGCTATGCAAGAACGCAGGTAGAGTTGGCACAATGTGAATATTTGCTGCCAAGACTTAAAGGTATGTGGACACACCTTGAAAGACAAAAAGGAGGTATTGGAATGCGAGGTCCAGGTGAAACTGAAATAGAAACAGATAGGCGTATTGTAAGGGATAAAATAGCGTTACTGAAATCAAAAATTAAGACTATTGATAAACAAATGGCTGTTCAGAGAGGTAATCGTGGACAGATGGTCAGAGTTGCTTTGGTAGGTTATACCAATGTTGGGAAATCTACTTTAATGAACGTGATTAGCAAAAGTGAAGTGTTTGCCGAAAACAAATTATTTGCGACACTTGACACAACGGTTAGAAAAGTGGTTGTTCAAAATCTTCCGTTTTTACTATCTGACACTGTTGGGTTTATAAGAAAGCTCCCAACACAATTGGTTGAATCTTTTAAAAGTACCCTTGATGAAGTTCGTGAAGCGGATTTATTACTTCATGTTGTAGATATTTCCCATCCAAATTTTGAAGAACATATAGAATCTGTAAACAAGATCCTAGACGAAATAGATGGTTCGGATAAGCC
>DATGBV010000056.1:0-4339 GCA_035312485.1 Flavobacteriaceae bacterium
CGCAATATGATCTATCATGAATGCTCCTGTTGTTGCTCCCATATCAAGAACAGCCCTGTGTGATGGCAAATCATTGGTCACTGTAAATGTCCAAGTATATGGTGCCCATGCATTTGTAAATACTTGATCTGCACCATAAAAATAATCAGCACCATTACCATCAAATTGAGAAATTGAAAATCTCATGAAAGGATCAGTATCAATAGCTTTAGCCCATAATATTAATGTGTATTCTTCTCCGAAATCTAATTGAACACCATCTGATGCAAATTGGTTATCCCAAGGATTACCTGAAGCTGGATCAACTCTCATTGATCTTCCGCCAGCAAAAGCATCTGATCCAGTTACTGCAGTCATTCGATCTCCTCCATTTAGTTTTTCCCAATTAGAGAAATCATCACCTGAACCATCATAAAGATCACCATTGGCTAACACATTTTCACGAGCAACAAAAGGAGTGTCTGCTGTTGTGCTACCATGTATAGAAGTTATTGTAATGTCTAAAAATTCATCATCAGGAACTCCAGGAACCGTTACAACAAGTTCGGTATTAGTATTTGAAGTAATAGTAGCTTCAACACCATCTATAGTAACAACTGGATTATATTCAGAATTAAAACTTAAACCAGTTATTGTTAAGTCTCCTCCAACTGGTACCCAAGCGTCAAACCTTTCAAATTGTGGAATTGGTCTTAACAAAACTTCAAAGGGATACGTGACTCTATAATCATCAATCATAGCCAAAGTAATGTTTGTTTGACCAATTGGTGCATTCTCTGGCACAGTTAATGTCATTGTTCCTTCTCCAAGTTGAAAGTCAGCTTGCTTATCTGCTACAAAAACAAATTGTACCTGATCAAAATTTGTTCCTTGTAGCATTACTTGATCCAATGGATAAGCTGCCATTGTATCACTTCCACCTACTACTACTTCAATGAAAGATTCATCATCATTACAGCTAACCGTTGAGATGAATAGTGTTAAAACTGTAACTAAATAAAATAATTTTTTAATATTTTTTTTCATAATGTTCTAATATTTTTAGTATCCATCATTTTGGTCTACACCAAGCTGATCAACAAAATTTTGAGGAATTGGCCATCTAACATGCTTATCTTGAATATTAGGAGACGCACTTGGATTATACATTCTTGTTCTCTCGATTAGTAATCCTAAACGTTTTAAGAAAGCCCAACGATGACCTTCATGACCTAACTCTCGAGCATGCTCTTCTATTATAGTTTCTAAATCTACACTTCCAAAATTATGGGAAGAATCTCCAAAAGCTCTTTCTCTTAATGTATTAAGAAGTTGCAAAGCTCTGGCATCATTTCCATTTCTCCAATGCGCTTCAGCTCCTATGATATAAGCTTCAGTCAACCTATATACAATTACATTTCTAAAGCCTTGGGCTTCCGATGCCAATCTACCATAAGTAGCATCTTCCCAGGTTTTTGTTGTGGTAGGTTCTAAATAACGTGCTTCTCTATCGTTTGAAGCCCAATTTTGAAAATATTCCGATTCTACTGTTAAATAATCTCCTTCTTGAATATCGCCAAAAGAAGGGTCAATATTATCAGGGTCATCTACAAGCCATCTTGAAATATGCCATGCATCCAAACGACCATCACCTTCTTCAAAAAGAGTCCAATAATAGGCTGATGGAGACAATCTTGACCAAGGTCTTCCTCCTTGTTCTAAAGTTCTGGCAACACCAGGAACTCTATCATATAGGGGAACATACATTTGAACTGTACGCTGTGGTCTATTCTGGTCAGCCGGATTGAATATCCAAGAAAATATTAATTCAGCATTATTTTCTTCACCAGTTTTACCACCTTCTGTTCCAAAAATTCCATCAAGTGGTTGTAGAATACCTCCTTGAGCTAAAACGCCTTCTGCGGCTGCAGCCGCTTCAGGATAATTACCTAACCACATTTGAGCTTTGGCTAATAGTAAATATGCCAAATCTTTAGAAGGCGCTCCAACATCGCCATTTTCCATTCTAGACTTTAATAATGGTACGGCTGCTGTAGCATCATCTACTACTTGTTGCATCAATGCATCTCTACCAGATAAATCTGCTGTAAAAACAATATCGTCAACAGTTTCTGCTAATTCGGTAATAACAGCGTTATCCCATCTTTCTGCCAATTCTAAATAAACATAAGCTCGTAAGGCATAAGCCTCTCCTATTATCTTATTTTTTCTTTCTTCTTCTGCTGGACTATCTGCTTCAAAATTGCCACCATAGGCAATAACAACATTACATCTGTCTAATGACAAGTACAAACCGTTAAAGATATCTTCTAATGATCCACTAGAAGCATCAAAGCCGTTTCCATATTCCATCATTCCAAGCATTCCTCCAGTATTTACATCAACCATGTGTGTACCAGAAGTCACTATATCTGTTCCACATTGCTTGTAAAGTGAAATCTCATTATTCTCATGCAACGATCTTGCTTGTACATAAACCGATAGCATTGATGTTTCTAAACCTTCAATATTTGCAACAGCAATATTTGTGGGAAGGAAATCCGTAGGTTCCAAATTAATTATATCATCCTCACAACTTGTAAAAACAAGCAGTAATGATAAAATAAGTAAATAAAATTTAAATTTTTTCATAATTTTTTTTTTAGAATGTTATAGATGCTCCTAAAGTCCATGTTCTTAATATAGGGTAGCTACCTATTCCAACTTCAGGAGAATATGAATTTTCAAAATCTGTCCAGTATTTTAAGTTATTACCTCTTAAATATAACGACATGCCTTTAACAAATGTTCTATCCAAAAATGATTTTGGAACATTATAAGATAAAGAAATATTTCTTAATGCTAAAAACGAAGCATCTTGAGTTTTTACTGCATTTCCTCTACCACCATCATAGTTTCCTGAACCACCAACTCTTGGATATGCATTACTTGGGTTGTCTGGAGTCCAATAGTCAATGTTTACCTGGTTACCTCTACCTGTGTAACCTCCAATAAAATTGTTGACTCTTTGAATACCTTCTACGGCTTCAAGTAAAACTGATAATTCAAAGCCTTTATAAGAAAATGTATTTGTAATACCGCCATACCAATCTGGAGTAGTATTGCCCAAAAATACTCTATCTTCTCCTGGTGTTATGTTACCATCTCCATTAACATCTCTGAATTTAGCATCACCTGGTACTTGATTAAAAACAGCAGCATCTGCAGCTTCTTCAGTTTGCCAAACACCCTGATAATCATAATTGTATATAACTCCAATACTCTGACCAATGTACCAGCCATTTGCTGGGTCATCTACTGGCTGACCATTTTCGTCAACATTGCCTTGACTTAATCTGACAATTTCATTTTGATCTGTTGCCCAATTTATAGCAGCATCCCATTTAAAATCATCACCATCTATAATGGTACCTCTTAATGTGACTTCAGCACCACGGTTTTCTGTTTCACCAATATTATTGATATAACTTTCATAACCATTTATTACAGGAATTATTTCTGGTAATAATATGTCTGTAGTTTTAGTTTTATATACGTCTATAGTAGCAGATAATCGATTATTAAAAAGTCCAAAATCAACTCCAATGTTAACTTGCTTACTGGTTTCCCATTTTAGATAAGGATTTGCAAGTGTATTTTTTGCATAACCTACAATATTCTCCTCTACTACGTCATCAGTAGTGTTTGGGTCACCATCTTGATCAACAAGTATTGTAGAACGTACAACCGATGGATTTGCTAAATATCTATAGGTACCTATCCTATCGTTTCCAAGCTCTCCATAGCTTAATCTCAACTTCAAAAAATCAAATAAACTATCATCTCCCCAGAAACTTTCATTATGGACATTCCATGCTACAGAAGCCGACGGAAAATTACCCCATTTATTGTCTCCAACAAACCTTGAAGATCCATCTCTACGAAGCGTAAGTGTTACAACATATCTGTCATCATAATCATAACCTACTCTACCTACATAATATGCTCTTCCGCCTTCATCTGTATCCCAAGTTATTCTTTGATCATCAGTAGCAGTGTCATCAATACCATTGTATCCTAACAAATCAGTTGCTAGCTTATCTGAAAAAGCATCTAACTGTTCATATTCAAAATTTTGAAACCCATAAACAAATGTTGCATTAATACCATGCTTTCCGAAATCCCTTTTAAAATTTAAAATATTATCTACAAGATAATTTGTAGAGGATTGTTTTTGTATTTGGGCAGTACTTGGATCCCCATCTATATAGTCACTTGAGGTAAATCTTCCAAAAAACTGATTTCTAGATTCTGCAAACGTATTTAGTGTATATGTTAGGCCTTCAATAATTTTAAACTC
>DATGBV010000057.1:0-2463 GCA_035312485.1 Flavobacteriaceae bacterium
ATTTGAGACATTGGTTCTCTTAATTCCAAATTTAATTGGCTCATGAAAGTAGATAGTTCACTGGATATATGGTGTTACCCATTGATTTGTGGCATGCCTTTTCAAAACCTGAAATACAGTATTTACGTTTATCAATAAACGACTTTCTTTCTCATCTTCCCCAAAAAATAATTTCAAAACCCAATTATGAAATTGCATTTTTAGTTTGATTGCCCTTCAGTTTATGATGATAAACTGACATGAGTCAATTTTCCATAAATGTTTCAGTGGTTACAATTTTAGGCATATTTCGGCATAAATTTAGATCTGGTTCTGAAACAAGAAAAGAGAGAAACTAAAGGTTTGTGTTTTTTGAAGTGTGTACTAAACTTCAAGCATATCCCTCAACTATTCTACCAGGTTAAATCTAAAAATTTGTGACAGGTTAAGCATTCGAATAGATTTTTGTATCCTGGCATCTTTACTTTGGAACCATGCAAACAGTTTTCTTGTGTGATTATTTTAGATGATATTGTTATCTTACCTCTGATTATCTTGCTTACAAGGGCTTCTGAGTTTTTCATGTTATGTTGTCTCCTTTATCAGAATTTCTTTTCGATTTGTATTCGTTGGAATTATTTTTCATTTTTATCAAGTGAATTCAATGAAGGCAGACTTGCACTGGAGTAGTCAACTGTCTTATCACGAATTCACTTGAATAGAGAACCACTTTTGGATTATTAAGATAGGGGCTAATTGACTATAATCGACATGAAATCAACTTCTAAGTGTGTTAATACTTGGATTGTGTTACCTGTTGCAACGAGGTGAAAGATATGCAAACTCAAAAAAACAGCACATGGGATAAAATAGTACATGCCCCATTCAAAAAGGTTGTAAAATTCGATCTTATTTGTATTGCCATAGGTGTTGTAATGGGTATGGGTATTGGTGCCTTTATTGCAACCAATATTTAATTTTCAAAACACCTCGGTGTGAATTATGCCACATCAATCTTTTTTTTCATTTCGCCAGTTGTTCAGATAGCCCGGCATTAAAAATCGAGGAAACCTTTCACAGAAAAAAATAGCAGACGAATCTGGAATAAGCTCTGTCATTATACGTCAAAGACTCAAAGAATTTACAAAGTTTGTTCCCTTAATTTAGTTTCTTTGCTTTAACTTTACAATCAACTCAGGCCATAAAAAATTCCATTATTTTATTTTGTAATAATTTGTTTGTATTTTTTCCCATAATTTAAAATTTAACAGTTAACCTCAAATTATTTTTTGGGAAAGTTTGTAACCTTTTAACTCAATCTGGTCAGAGAAATATCTAAGATATTTCTTCTCGTAAACAAACTTCATGATGATCAATAGTAAACCCATCGAAAATGTAATTGTACTTAGTCCACCTAAAATTAAATCTGTTTTGTAAAATCCATAAATCATCCATAGAAGTGATGATCCAGTAAAAAGTAATAATAATAGAAATGAAACTTCCTTCATACTTTTTAGTTTTTGAGACTTTACCATCTGGGGCAAATAACCCAAAATCGACATGGTTCCTGCAAAAATCCCTACTACAGCAATTATTTCCATAGTTTTACTAAAAAAAATCAAAATTAATCACTATACAAAATTGATTTTAATTCAGAATTAATCAACCAGATGACTTTATTGAAGATCTAATCAATTATTAGAATTAAAACCAACAAGTTCAAATCTCAATTGTCCTCTTTTTACTTTAAAAATAGGGGAGACTTGAACTTACTTTGCAAGACGCCTAGATTTTTAGGTTAATTGGTCCTATATTTGGAATTAATTAAAGAAAAAAAGCAAGTGGTAAGTATTATCATTTTATGTATTGCCAATTACTAATTATTCCAAATAGGCAATCACTTGACTAATCTTGAATATTTTTGATAAGTGAAGACGTTACTGGAGCAATTGAATTTTCTTTAATATCCTTACAGAGTTTATCTCCACACACTATGCTTTTTGTTGTTTTTCCATAATGGTGTGGTGCCATACCATAAGCTAGGTGTGTGTTTGCCATAATCAAAGTTGTAGCAAGGATTGTCACCATCACTATCATTAGAGTTTGTGATTTTACCTTCATTTTTTTATTCACCTTCTCTTAGCCTTCTGCTAAATTTACCAAGGGTAAATAATGTAAAATACTTTACCTGATTAAACTGGTTTTGCATATTCCGTATTTTATTTTCTATCATTTCGTTTACCAACTGAGGTAAATATAAGAAATTTTGATAATTAAGCAACATGGAAGTTGATTTTGTACGACTCAAAATCAACCATTATTTGGTTTAAATCCAAGAAATTAACCTCAACATCGCCGTAACAAGGTTGTAGTTACAACCTAGTTGAAGTACTACACGGAACGAAAAACCTTCATTCCGAAATAAGGCACCACATAGTTTACTGGCTACAATGAAATATTTTTTTTACGTTTCTAGAAAAGGCG
>DATGBV010000058.1:0-2014 GCA_035312485.1 Flavobacteriaceae bacterium
TTTTAAATTATTATTAATCAAATATGATAATTCATGAGTAGTAATTCCAATAGACTCTGCTAAAAGAGGTAATGTTAAATTGTTATCTAAAAAAGGTAATGAATCATCCATGAATTCGTACAAGTCCTTTTTTATTTTGGAAGTATCTAAATTGTGGTACTTCTTTTTTCTTTGCTTTATTCGAGCAAAAATTGATTTTGGGTTTTTAATAACATTATAAGAAAGAAGAAGAATAAAAAGTGTCCACATAACTAGCGACCAATTTTCTATGAACTTATTTTCAATATTGGCAAAATTCCTAAACGTTGAAAAAGTGAATTCAAATATAAAGTAAAAGGTGAAGAATAAAATAATTCTTTTAAGTAGGGTTAAATAATTAATCTCATTTCCCGAAAAATTTTCTTTATATCTCTTTTCATATTTAAACAAAATTAATAGTGAGGCTAATAAATAAGATAGCATCTGAATCATCATTATTAAAATAAAAAATTTAATTGGACCTGAATATAAATGATTATTGTTGATGTAAAATTCTAGAACCTCTATTTTATATTCTGGTGGGGCAAATAGAATGCCGTTATATATATAAAAGAAAATAAAGAATGGAATAAAATGTATGAAATCAACCCATTTGAGTTTGTTATTTCCAATTCGAGTTTTGAAATATATCCAAATTAAAGGAGCAAGAAGATACCAAAGAGCATCACTTATATATATGCAACAAGGAAATGATTTATAAAGTTCAGATAGTCTTAAGCTGTGATCAAATAGTATAATTGAAAAAATCAGCATTAAGACTGAAAAAATATATTTAGCCTTTTGATTTTCTGCTTTTTGAAAAACAAGTAAAATAAAAAGTAAGAATGCTTGAAACGAACCTAATAGTAATAGTAAAGACCACAAAGTTAGATTAAAGCTCATGACAACATCTTTTTAATTCTCTTAGTTATAAATATGCTAAATTATTGCAATTATACAAACTTGAATTAGAGTCTTCCTAAAACAAGTTCATTTTTATAGAAACGAACCTAATAAGTTGATTTTTCAAATCTGCTATATGTAAATTGGTGAGATATAATATATAAATAACAAATAAAGGAATGAATACAAAAGGAATAATATTGCTTAAAATAGGTTTGATACAAACTATTGCTACAGCTATATATCATTTTTTCATTCCTTACCAATTTAATTGGACTCTTTATTTAAATAATGAAAGCCCAACTATCAATTGGTCACTTATTTCATTAAACAATTATTTTAGCTTTAATTTACTAACCCTATCTATTTTCCTATTATTTTTTTTGTTTAGAAAAGATAAAAATTTTCAAGCTATAAATACTTTATCATTAATTGTATTACTGTTTTGGATATTTAGTTTTATTTACCAAATAGTTGATCCAATGCCACTTCCAAACAGATTTAATTGGTTAAAATTTTTGTTGCCATCCATAGCACTTTTTAATGCTGTTTGTTTTTCAATACCACTATTAAACACAAAGCCTTTAAATCAATACTTAAAATGATCAATCATCTTTTCATAACTATCAATTATAATTTTTTTCAATTAAAAAGTTATGCTTGTATTCGGCTTTTCAGAAGAAATTTCCTGATTCTTTTGATTTTCTTGTTCCTGATTTTTATAAATGGGTTTTCTCAAAATTCTTCATTAAATATTTCTACTGAATATGGTAAACATACTGTTGGATTTAAAACATTTTATGAATACGATAGTACACGTAGCTTTTCAAAAGAAACATCTGATAATGGTATAAACAATGGTGAATCTACTTTTAGACCACTTCAGGTATATGTTTGGTATCCTGCTCAAAGTAGTAATCAAAATATAATGCATTATAGTGATTACTTTTTTCTTATTGCGAATGAGACGAAGAAAAAAAATATTACCCAGGACATAAAAAAGGAAATCATAGAAAAGTTTGTCAATGAAGAAGGTGTTGATGGTGATATTCTAAATGAAGAATTAAATGCAAATATGAAAGCGTTTCTTGAT
>DATGBV010000059.1:0-3013 GCA_035312485.1 Flavobacteriaceae bacterium
GTAAAATTCCTATAACTCCAATAGAAGACACAGCAATTAAAAAGAAAATACCAATGTTAATATCGAATGCTTGAAAATCTTTAGTAAAAGGAATGACACCAAGAGCCATAAGTGCTGAAATAATTACAAAATAAGGTGCTAAATTGTATAGAAATTTATCTGCTTTAACAGTTCCTGTTAATTCTTTTGAAACCAATTTTAAGGCATCAGCCATAGTTTGCAATAAACCCTGGAATCCAACTCTATTTGGCCCAATACGTAATTGAAACCAAGCAGCTACCCGACGTTCCATTAGCACCAAAAATAAGCCCGCTACTGCAAAAGCGGTTAAGTATACTAAAGCTATAAGAATCATTTCCACAAAATTAGCTGCAGTTTCAGACATATTACTGATTAGCCAATGATGAATGTTTTTCGTTATGCCAAGTGCAATATTCATTATTTATTGTTATCTATCAATATCAGGAATAACTAAATCTAAAGTAGCCATTGTGGCTACCAAATCTCCTATTTTCCCACCTACTGAAATATGATTAAGTAAAGACAAGTTTGAAAACCCTGGTGACCTGAATTTCAATCGATATGGATTTTTTGTTCCAGTACTTATTATATATACTCCCAATTCTCCTCTTGCAGTTTCTACTTTTTGATAAAATTCCCCTTTTGGTAATTTTATTACGGCGTTAGTAGCAACTCTATGTTCTCCTTCTGGTATATTATCAATCAATTGTTCTATTATGGATAATGATTCCCACATTTCTTGAATCCTAACCTGATACCTTGCAAACGTATCACCTGCCGTTTGTAGCGCCTCATTGAATGTTACTTTATCCAACGCACTATAAGGATGGTGTTTTCTTACATCACAAGAATAGCCCGATCCTCGACCAACTGGTCCTGATGCTCCAAACGAAATAGCATCTTCTCTAGACAAAACGCCAACACCTTTTGTTCTTTTTTGAAAAATAATATTGCCTGTTAAAAGCCGATCATATTCTGGAATTTTGGTTTTAAAATGCGCGACAAATTCTTTAACTCGTTTAACAAAATTTGGATGAATGTCCCACATTAATCCTCCAGGTACATTATAATTCATAGTTAATCGTGCTCCGCATGTTTCTTCAAAAATATCATTGATCATTTCACGATCCCTAAACCCATAAAAATAAGTGGTTAGAGCTCCAACATCCATACCCATAACGCCCCACCATAAGCAGTGAGATGCAATTCTTGTAAGTTCACCGATAATTGTTCTAACTACTTTTACTCGATCGGGAATTTCTAACTGAAGTGCATTTTCAACAGTCAAACAAACGGCTTCATTATTTATATGAGATGATAAATAATCCATTCTATCGGTTAAATGAACTATTTGCTGATAGCTATCGCGTTCACACATTTTTTCAATGGAGCGATGGATATAGCCTAAATCAGGTTCTACTTTTTTAATTATTTCTCCGTCAATGGTCAATAGAAGACGTAACACACCGTGAGTAGCAGGGTGTTGCGGCCCCATATTTATAAAATACTCTTCCGATTTAAAATTAGTATCTACGGTTGTAACTTCCATACTTGTTATTTAATGACCATATTGATCTCATCTACATAATCCTTTCTTAAAGGAAATCCATCCCACTCATCTGTTAAAAAAAGACGTTTTAAATTGGGATGATTATTGAATACTATTCCGAAAAAATCAAATACCTCCCGTTCGTGAAATTCTGCGGTTCGCCAAATATCACAAACCGAATCCAAAGTAGGGTTCTCTCTATCATTTGTTTTTACTTTTACTACAATTTGATGTCTATATTGTGTTGATTCTAAATGATATACTACACCAAGTTCTTCACCCCAATCTACACCACTTAAGCAAAATAAATAATCGAAACTAGTGTCGCTTTCAGTTTTTAATTTTGACATCAATTCGTACAGATATCCCTTTGGAACTGTAACATTTAAAAACTGCGATCCTTCTTCGGTAAACTCTAAAAGACTTGGGTTAATTGGCAACTGTGTTTTTTGTACATCTTCAGAATTGTCAAGATTTTCAGAAGCTTCTTGAACTTTGGAATCTTTACCTATTTCTGGGTTAGGAAACCAATTACTTATTAATTCTTGTAAAGCCTCGTTAGTCATAATTATTTGTTATAGAGTCCATCATCAAAACCTTCAATTGGATTCTTTTTATTCTTTAAGCTTTCTGTTCGTATCTTATCTTGAAGCATAAGCATGCCTTCCAATAATGCTTCAGGTCTTGGAGGGCAACCTGGAACGTATACATCAACTGGAATTACATGATCTGCACCTTTAACTACAGAATACGTATTGTAAAAAAATGGACCACCTGAAATGGCACATGCTCCCATAGCAATAACATACCTTGGCTCTGCCATTTGATCGTACAATCTTCGTAATACAGGTGCCATTTTATTCACTATTGTGCCAGCAATAATTATAAGGTCGGCCTGCCTTGGTGAAGGTCTTGCCACTTCAAATCCAAATCTTGAATAATCATGTCTTGCGGCTCCTGTTTGCATCATTTCGATAGCACAACAACTCGTCCCAAAATATAAAGACCATAATGAATTTGAGCGTCCCCAATTAATTATTTTATCAAGTGAAGTTACAATTACATTGGCACCATTTCCTGCAGGAATTACTTTTCCTGGAAAATCGTCTGGTATCTTATATGTATTATCTACTCCCATTTTAATGTTCCTTTTTTCCATGCATATAATAGTCCTAATCCTAAAATGAAAAGAAAGATGAATATCTCAATAAAAGCTACACCTCCAAAATCTTGGAATACAACAGCCCAAGGCACCAAAAATGCTACCTCAACATCAAATATTAAGAATAGGATAGCAAATAGATAGTACCCAACCTTGAATTGAACCCAGGTTGGTCCAATGGTTTTCATACCACTTTCATACGGTTCTCTTTTTTGAGGGTTGTCTGATTTATGTGAAATTAAATTTGATAGAAAATTTGCTCCAGCAACCATTACAACGCC
>DATGBV010000060.1:0-5931 GCA_035312485.1 Flavobacteriaceae bacterium
TAAAATTAAATACACAATTAGCCGAAAGGAAAAGAAACTACTGGCCTCTTCATAATTGGTATTAAGAACGTTGCCAATCATTGTTTCATCGATTATAACACTATAGGTGTTTATAAAATACAAGGCAATGGCATTGATGATGAAAAATAACACCAGTAAAACTTTGCCAACAAATCGAGAAAGAAAAAATATAAGGTATAATGCAAATGCGTTTACTATTAACATTAAAATTACCAAACTTACAATAATGATAATGCCATCTAAACTTTTATAGTCTAGATTATTGAAAACGAATTTAAAAAAAGGTAAATGAAATAATAAAAAGATGACAAGACTTATTATTAATACAAAATAGTTTAGTTTAATATCATTTCTTAACATAATTAAAAGACATTACAAATAATGTTAGGATCAAGCTGGTCAACACGAAAAATAAAATAATACTAAATCGTCATCAATTATTTTGTTGAATAAAAGTATTGAATAAATCTTTCAACTCGGTATGTATTTATAAAATCTTCAACCCTAATATAGAACCCCAAGATTGAGAACACAAAAAAGAGCCAGAGACTTTTTAATCAAATATTTGTGTTTGTGATAAAATTAACCGAAATTAGAAATGTATCAAAATTGCTTGCAATGAAAAAATTATCATTTTACTTTTTGCTATTTCTTCTAATAGCTGGTTGTCAAAAAACTACAGAAAAAGATAAATCTGTAAATACAGAGGAAGATAAAACTTTGAGTTTTCCTGAAAAACTTGCTGGTTCAACTATTTATGAAGTTAACATTAGACAGTTCACAGAAGAAGGAACATTTAACGCCTTCACAGACCACTTGCCTAGATTAAAAGATTTAGGTGTTGATATGCTTTGGCTAATGCCAATTCATCCTATCAGTAAAACGAATAGAAAAGGGACACTTGGCAGCTATTATGCTCCATCAGATTACAAAGCTGTAAACTCCGAATTTGGAACTCTCGATGATTTCAATGTATTGCTTAATAAAGCTCACGAATTAGGCTTTTATTTGATTCTTGATTGGGTTCCCAATCATACTGGAAGAGATCATTCCTGGATAACAGAGCATCCAGAATATTATATTAGAGATGAAGAAGGTAACATTACATACGAAGCCATGAGCCCAACTGATGTTTGGTGGGATACAGCCTTGTTGGATAATTCTAATGCTGATACACGAAAAGCAATGATAGATGCCATGCGGTTTTGGGTAGAACTTGGTGTAGATGGCTTTAGACTAGATCATGGATGTGGTGACAAAATTCCATTGTATTTATGGGAAGAAGCGAGAGCCGAACTAGATCCTTTAAGGGATCTTTTCTGGCTTGCAGAATGTGGGCACGAGACTTTCGTGCTTGATGGAAGTTATGCAGACGAATTTGAAGTTATAATGCGAGACGTTGTAAAGGGTGAAAAAAAAGCCGATGCTTTATTTAAATGGATTGAAGATGACATGTTCAAACATGGTAGAAATGCATATAGAATGACCTACACTTCCAACCACGATTTGAATTCCTGGGTTGGAACTACATTTGAAAGATTAGGTGAAGGCGATAAAGCATTTGCAACCTTGGTTTTTACTGCTTATGGTTTTCCACTCATTCTTAGTGGACAAGAAGTTGGTCTTTCTAAACGAATAGAATTCTTTGAAAGAGATCCTATAACCTGGACAGATTCTCTGGGATACACTCCATTTTACAAATCTTTGGTAAAGTTAAAAAAGGATAATCCAGCTATTTGGACAGGTAGTATTGGAGGATTCCCAGTCAAAATTGAGGATAATGAAAACGTAGTAGGATTTATGCGTGAAGCAGAAGGTAATCGTGTCATTGGAATCTTTAATTTTTCATCCAATAGTGAGACAGTTAAAATCACTAATGAAAATGCATATGGCAGTTATTCTGATTATTTTTCAGATAAAGAGTTTAATATCAATGATAGTCCATTAAAGTTAGAACCATGGGAGTATTTAATATTTACTCAATAAACCCCATTTGACGCATCCAATCATCATTGAACATTTTTCCAACATAACGGCTACCATGGTCATGAAATAATACTACCACTACATCGTCTTTTGTAAAGTGTTCTTCAAGTTGCAACACACCTTTTATAGCTGCTCCAGCAGAATTACCTAAAAACATACCTTCTTCTTTGGCCAAACGCTGTGTGTAAATAGCGGCATCTTTATCAGTTACTTTAGTAAAGCCTTCAATGATATCAAAATTGACATTTTTAGGTAAGATGTCTTCGCCTATACCTTCCGTAACATAAGTGTAAATTTCGTTCTCATCAAAAATACCGGTTTCATGGTATTTTTTAAACACGCTACCATAGGTATCAACGCCCCAAATTTTAATATTTGGGTTTTGCTCCTTTAAGTATTTTCCAACACCGGAAATGGTACCACCAGTGCCAACACCAACCACAAAGTGTGTGATTTTCCCATCGGTTTGTTTCCAGATTTCTGGACCTGTACTTTCGTAATGTGCTTTGGTATTGCTTAAATTGTCATATTGGTTTACATACCAGGAATTGGGTGTTTCATCACCTAAACGTTTAGCCACAGAATAATACGAACGAGGGTCTTCTGGTTTTACATCTGTTGGGCAAACTATTACTTCTGCTCCTACTGCTTTTAAAACATCCATTTTTTCTTTAGACTGCTTATCGTTGGTAACAAAAATGCATTTGTAACCTTTTACTATGGCAGCCAATGCTAAACCCATTCCTGTATTTCCAGAAGTGCCTTCTATAATAGTTCCACCAGATTTTAAGCGTCCGTCGGCTTCTGCATCTTCAATCATCTTTAAAGCTATTCTATCTTTGGTAGAGTTGCCTGGGTTGAAAGTTTCATATTTGGCTAATACCAAACATGGTAATTTTTCTGTAAGCCTATTTAGTTTTACCAGAGGTGTATTTCCTATAGTTTCAAGAATATTTTTAGCGTATTTCATTGTAATAATTTGCGATGCAAATTTAAGGTAAAAGTTAGGAGTTAAAAGTGAAAAGCTGGTATTTATTTAAAAGCTACTTATCATTCTGCACTACGACGTGGAATGACAAAAAATGTTTACTCAAACCTAATGGCTTTTACTGGTGAAATCTTGGTGATCATATACGAAGGCAACAATAACATAATAAGACACAATATTAAAGTACCAATATTTAAAGCAATGATATAACCAATGTTAATATATACAGGTGCTTCTGTAACATAATACACACTTGGATCTAGTGGAAACAACTTAAAATACTTTTGTGCGAATAAAAGTCCTAACCCAATTAAATTTCCCCAAAACAACCCAACAAAAATTAAATAAGTAGCATTATATAAAAACATTTTACGAATGCTCCAGTTGCGACTTCCCAAAGACTTTAAAATGCCTATCATTTGTGTACGCTCTAAAATCAAAACCAATAAAGCGGTTATCATATTAATGCCAGCCACCAAAATCATAACACCAATAATGGCATAGATGTTTGTATCGAAAATTCTTATCCACTCAAAAATGGAATAGTACTTATCTGTAATAGTTTGCGTATTTAAAGTTGAAGGTGTGTTCTGGTAGATTTCAATACCTTTTTGTTTAAGTTCATCATAATCGTTCAGAAAAACTTCAAAATTTCCAATCTGATTTTTTTCCCAATTATTGATACGTTGTAAATGCCTGATATCGCCAATCATGTAAGAAGCATCAAAATCCTGAAATCCAGAATTGTAAATACCTACAATGGTATAACCAATAATATTTGGTGATTTGTTTGGGTCATCTTTTACAAAATAAGTTTGAAACTTATCACCCAGTTTAAAATTCAATCTGTTGGCAAGATATTCAGAGATTAAAATATCTTCATTGCGTTTTTGTGTAAAGTCTGGCAAACGTCCTTCAATTAAAAACTCTTCAAAATAACTCCAATCGTAATCTGCTCCTACGCCTTTTAAAATAACACCTTCAAAGTCAGTTTCGGTTCTTATAACACCAAATTTAGTAGCGACTGCCTGAATGTGCTTTACACCTTCAACAGTTTTGAATTTAGGATAAAATTCCTGGTTAATAGAAATAGGAATAACACTTTCCTGCGAATTATTGCTATCGAAATTAGAAATGGTTACGTGACCATTAAAAGCTACAACTTTGTCTCGAATCTTTTGTTGTAAACCAATGCCTGTTGCAATGGCAATCATCATGACTACAATACCAATAGCAATTGCAGCAATGCCAATTTTTATTATTGGTGCCGAAATGCTACTTTTATACGCTTTACTACCAATAATGCGTTTAGCTATAAAATATTCGAAATTCAAAATCTAAATGACGATTAATATTTTCAAAAATACAGTTTTATTATTTGTTTTCTGCATGATTTCTTGCGGAAGCAAAACAAGCAAGAAACAGGTTTTACAAAATGAGATTCTGAAAGAAAAAATAGAACAGAAAGACATTATTGTTGGTGCCAATCAAACTGAAAAATACTTGCCTTTACTTAACGGAAAACGTGTTGGTATTGTTGCCAATCAGACAAGTGTGATTTTTAAAAATGATAGTACTTATACTCATCTTGTTGATTCATTGATGTCTTTGAATATTAATGTTAAAAAAGTATTCTCACCAGAACATGGCTTTCGTGGAACAGCAGATGCAGGTGAATTGGTTAAAGATGGAAAGGATACTAAAACTGGATTGCCAATACTATCGCTTTATGGAAATTCTAAAAAAACTGCTCCAAAAGATTTGAACGATATTGATATTATGATTTTCGATATTCAAGATGTTGGAGTACGCTTTTACACATACATTTCTACTTTACATTACATAATGGAAGCCTGTGCTGAAGCAAACATACCATTGATTGTTTTAGACAGACCAAACCCAAATGGACATTATGTTGATGGGCCAACGTTAGAGCCAGAAAACAAAAGTTTTTTAGGGATGCATCCAATTCCTTTAGTACATGGGATGACCATTGGTGAGTATGCTAAAATGATAAATGGAGAGCAATGGTTAGCCAATGGAGTTCAATGTAATTTAACTGTAATTTCTGTTGAAAATTACACACATCAAACATCATATAGTTTGGTCATTAGACCTTCACCAAACCTACCTAATGATAAGTCGATAGAATTATACCCAAGTCTTGGTTTGTTTGAAGGCACAAATATTAATGCAGGTCGTGGTACAGAGTTTCAATTTCAACGTTATGGTGCTCCATTTTTAGATAAAAACATTTTTACTTTTACTTATACACCAGTTGAAAATTTTGGTGCAAAATATCCAAAGCATAAAGGTGAATTATGTTATGGAGAAGATTTAACAAATGAAACTATTAAAGGAGGAATCTCTCTAAAATGGTTGATGAAAGCTTATAACAATGCAACCGATAAATCTTTGGTTTTTAATACTGCCAACTTTATAAAACATGCAGGAACAGATAAACTACAGCAGCAAATAGAGGATGGTTTGAGTGAAGAAGATATTAAAGCAACCTGGCAAGAAGGTATTGAAAAATTCAAGAAAATAAGAGCAAACTATTTGTTATATAAATAATTTGTTATTTATGTCATATGTCATGTCGAAACGAGGCACGATTGAGACATCTCATTATTTTTATTTTTTATTCCAAAAATTATGGGATTTCTCGCTTCACTCGAAATGACAACAGTTATTTTAATAACCCAATTAACCTGTATGGATAATCTGTAATAATGCCATCAACTTTTAAATGTATCATGGTTTTCATATCTTCAATTTCATTGACTGTCCAAGGAATAATTTGAAAACCTTGTTCTAGATATTCTTTGACATTCTCTTGAGACAATAATTTAAAATATGGGCTAATAATTTCAGGTTTAAAACTTAACTTTTTCAGTTTAGGTTCAATAGATTCATTTTCATCAACAAGTAAAGCA
>DATGBV010000061.1:0-5879 GCA_035312485.1 Flavobacteriaceae bacterium
TGTAATTAAATTACGTGCAATAATGCCTCTTGCCTTACCATTAACTTTTACAACATCCAACATTTCGTGACGGTTGTACATCTGGATTTTACCTCGAGCTATCTGTCTGTTCATAGCAGAATAAGCTCCCAATAACAGTTGTTGTCCTGTTTGTC
Organism: Flavobacteriaceae bacterium; assembly: GCA_035312485.1. Taxonomy (GTDB): domain Bacteria; phylum Bacteroidota; class Bacteroidia; order Flavobacteriales; family Flavobacteriaceae; genus Gilvirhabdus. The sequence continues at coordinate 156 of DATGBV010000061.1, forward strand.
CTTTAGCATAAAATGTTCTCGACACCAAAACACCTCCAAAGGAGCGGTTATCCAACAATCCGCCATAATCTCTTGCGAATGGAACACCTTGCGCTACACATTGGTCAATAATATTAGCTGATACTTCAGCCAAACGATATACATTGGCTTCACGCGAACGATAATCTCCTCCTTTTACTGTGTCATAAAATAATCTGTAGATAGAATCTCCATCACCTTGATAGTTCTTGGCAGCATTAATGCCTCCTTGAGCAGCAATAGAATGTGCTCTACGTGGAGAATCCTGATAGCAAAATGCTTTTACATTATATCCTAATTCTGCCAGAGTAGCAGCAGCCGAACCTCCAGCCAAACCTGTTCCTACAACAATAACGTCTATGTGACGCTTGTTGGCAGGATTAACTAAATTGATGTGGTCCTTATATGATGTCCATTTATCTTTTATTGGACCCTTTGGTACTTTTGAATCTAAAGCCATAGTAATATTTAGGATTAATGGATATGATTAAAATGATGATAAAGCGCAATAACTATAAATCCTAACGGAATTAAAATTGAATAGGCTTTTCCTATATTTTGTAATGTCTTCTTTCTTCCAGCCGTTGAGCCAACCGATTGAAATGCAGATGTAAACCCATGCAAAAGATGCAATGCCAAAAAAACAAATGCCAATACATAGGCTCCAACTCTGGCCGGACTTAAAAACTTTTCCTGTAACTCATGAAAATACCTGAACTCTCCATCGTGCATTCCAGATAGGTCTCCAACAATATATTTGGTGTTTATTTCAGGAAACCAGAAATCTATAAAGTGAAGCACAATAAAAGCCAGAATAACAACTCCCGACCAAATCATATTTCTACTCATCCATGTAGAATTTGCACTACCAGCGTTTTTTACATAAGAAATATGGCGTGCTTTTTTATTTTTTATCTCTAAAACAAAACCCATAACAAAATGAAAAACAACACCAAAAATAAGTACTGGTTGTAAAACAAATTGAATGAGCCAGTTTGTTCCCATGTAATGAGAAACTTCGTTAAAAAGATCTGCACTAAAAACAGATAAGAGGTTTATGGTAAAATGCTGTAGTAAAAAAAGCATGAGAAAAAAAGCCGAAAGTGCCATGGCTACTTTTCTTCCAATCGAAGATTTAAAAAATCCGCTCATTTTTGTGAAGTTAGTTTATGTAGCTGCAAAAGTAAGGCTGAATTAAATTATAGCAAAAAGTAAAGCGGCTTAAATTTGAATTTAGAATGATTTTAAGTAAATAATTTTCAATTTCCAACATACGGAACCAGGCCTCGTAAACCCATGTCAACCAAAGTTTCGCCAGCTGAAGGTTCAAACTTACCATCAGCATTAATTTCGATCCACTCAAAACTGTTGTTTATAGAAAAGGATAAAGTCACAATAACATCTTCGGTTTCATTTCCTGAAATGGTTAATCCATTTTCGAACTGCCCAGTAACCACACAAGACCCTTGCGGAATTGGCGATGTGTCAAATAACGGATTTGGAACTGTTATTGCGCCTTCTGGTGCTTGTCCTTGAGTTGAAAATCCTAAAGCCTCAAAAGCCCAAAAGCCTTGCAATCTATTAGCATTTACATCTATAATATTTCCATTCAAATCAAAAGATGTAATATAGGTGTTATAACCTACAAAGCTTGCAACCGTTCCAATAATATCTGCACCATTCAACAGAAAATCTATTTCGCCTTCCTGATAGGCCAAAGAAACCCTTACCCAATTGTAATCTCCGGGAGATACATCGTCCAAAGGAACCGTTATAAACGTTTCGTTATCACTTGCAAAAATTGCATTTTGAAAATTGATTGCATTATCACCTCCATCTGTGGTCTCATCACCAGCAAAAATAATTTCGCCTTCTCCTAAAAGTGTAAAAGCGGTTGGGGCAAATTCAATATAATTGGCGCTCATTCTGTTCACGCTTGGAGATTGTGCAGCATTGCCAGTAGGAATTGTGGAAGGCTGACCAACATTATCCAGACGTTCCTGGTTTGGGTCAAACTTAAACTTGATAACCAGGTTTGGGGATTCAGGATTGGCACAGCAATCATTACTGTTTGAGCTACAAGAAAGCGTAATCAATCCCATTAGGGCTAACAAAAAGAGGTTGAAATTTTTCATATTGTTTATTTGACTTCTAAATAGATTTAGGATTACAACTATAACTTTAAAATGCCATAATTATTATAGAAATACCTTATTTTTGATAAAATTTTCTTGATATGAAATACCATTTAATAGACAAAAACCTCTTTATTAAAAACAGAAAGCATTTTACCTCCAAAATGAAATCCAACAGCCTGGCTGTTTTCAACTCTAATGATATCTATCCCATAAGCGCAGATAGTACAATGCCTTTTGAACAGCATCGGGACATTTTTTATTTAAGTGGTGTTGATCAGGAAGAAAGTATTTTGGTCTTATTTCCAGATTGTCCGAAGGAGAAACATCGTGAGATTTTATTTTTAAAAGAAACCAACGAACATATAGCTGTTTGGGAAGGTGAAAAACTAACCAAAGAGAAGGCTTTTGAAACTTCAGGAATAAAAACAGTGTACTGGTTACAGGACATGGAAAAAATAATGTTTGAGATTATGACACAGTGTGACACTGTTTATATAAATACCAATGAACATTATCGCGCCAATGTAGAAACTGAAACACGTGAAGACCGTTTTACGAAATGGTTAAAAGAAAAATATCCTGCACATCGTGTAGCCAAGAGCAACCCTATTTTACAACGCTTACGTTCTGTAAAAGACCCCATAGAGATTGACTTAATACAACATGCCTGTAACATTACAGAAAAAGGCTTCAGAAGAATTTTAAATTTTGTAAAACCTAATGTTTGGGAATACGAAATAGAGGCAGAGTTTATGCACGAATTTTTACGAAACCGCTCCAAAGGATTTGCCTATACACCTATTGTGGCTTCCGGCAACAATGCCAATGTGCTGCACTATGTTGAAAACAACCAACAATGTAAAGCAGGTGATTTGATATTGTTGGATGTAGGAGCAGAATACGCTAATTATAGTAGCGACATGACACGTACCATTCCTGTGTCAGGACAATTTACAGACAGGCAAAAAGCGGTTTACAATGCCGTTTTGAGCGTTAAGAACGAAGCCACTAAACTATTGGTTCCTGGGACAGATTGGGCAGACTATCATGTGGAGGTAGGCAAATTGATGACTTCGGAGTTATTGGGCTTAAAACTTCTTGATAAAGCTGATGTAAAAAACGAAGATCCAGACTGGCCAGCCTACAAAAAGTACTTTATGCATGGCACCAGTCACCACATAGGATTGGACACGCACGATTATGGTATTTTAACCGAACCTATGCAAGCCAATATGGTTTTTACAGTAGAACCTGGTATCTATATTCCTGATGAAGGCTTTGGTATACGCCTTGAAGATGATGTGGTTATACAAGAAACAGGTGAACCTTTAAACCTTATGAAAAACATCCCTATTGAGATTGAAGCCATTGAAGCGTTGATGCAATAATTATTGTTTTTTATTTTGTAAGAAAAATCGCTTTTTTCATACACTATCCATACATTAGCCATGCTTTATCTATAGGTAAACTATACACGAACTATGCTGGGAGTATCTTGGGAGTATCTACGGCTTATCTATGCTATAAGTTTACCTTTTGATTGGCCATATAATCCTGCCATTTTACCAAAACATATTTATCAACCCCATGTTCACCTTTTTTCAAAAACCCATACTCATATACAAAGAAGTAAACATCTCCTTTATTATTCTTCCAGAAATGTGTGAAAAAGTTAGGGTCAAATCCCTTTTCATGAAGTGACAATGCCCTAATTGTGGCTTTTCCAGCCTTATTGTAATTCTTTAAAAGTTTTCTGTTCTGTTTGATCTGTTTGTCAACCTTTTGATAAAAGCTTGCTCCCTTTGTTTTGGTCTGTCTATATTGATACGAGCTTTTGCAATGGACATCGCAATACAACTTATCTGAACGTCCTTCCAGAACCTTACCACAATTTAAACATTTCTTCATCCCAAATTTACTAGTAGTATATTATTCGCATAATATACGCATAATATCCTGTTAAATAAAAAACAACACCTAATATTGTTCTTATGAGTCCCAAAAAACATATCACACTGAAACACCTATTGATAGGAAACAACAAGTTTATTGGGCTAAAATTCCATTCGGACAAAGTCCTTAACAGTATGGTAAAGGATTTGAAAGATATTGCCTGGAATGAGGAATTTGGTATGTACTATTTGCCCAACAACAAGACAAACCTTGATTCAGTTTTCAACCTTTTTAGAGGTGTAGCATGGATAAACACCAATTATTTCTTCCAAAGGTCTAATTCCAAAAACCTGGATGAAGCGTTTGATGTTTATTGGTTCAGAAAGCGACAATTGCCAAAAGGGTATAGGTGCTGTCCTGATTCATATCTGGATAAATTAGAACTTAAACATTATGCCAATAATACTGTAAAAACCTATGTTTCTTGTTTTGAGAGGTTTATCAATCATTATCCTGAAATTGACATTGATAATATTGACGAAAAGAATGTAAGGGATTATTTAAAATTGCTCGCAAACAAAAATTGGTCCAATTCCTACATCAACCAGAGCATAAACAGTATTAAGTTCTATTATGAAATTGTACTTGGCATGCCCAACAGGTTCTATGAGATAGAACGCCCGAGAAAGGAAAGGAAATTGCCCATAGTATTGTCTAAGGATGAGGCAAAAGCATTGATTGAAGCCACCAACAATCTAAAGCACAAATGTATATTGGCTCTGCTCTATTCGGCTGGATTAAGGCGAAGTGAACTTTTGAACCTTAAAATAAAGGACATTGATAGTAAGCGAATGCTAATAAAGATTAATGATGCAAAAGGCAATAAGGACAGATATACACTTTTGGCAAATACCGTATTGTATGATCTAAGAAGCTATTATTTGGAATATAGACCCAAAAACTATCTTTTTGAAGGGCAAACAAAGGAAAAGTACAGCGCCAGTAGTATTCTTAACATCATCAACTATGCTTGTGAAAAGGCAGGAATTAAAAAACATATTACATCACATACTTTGAGGCATAGTTTTGCTACCCATTTACTTGAGAACGGCACTGATTTAAGGTATATTCAATTACTCTTGGGGCATAACTCGACCAAAACAACCGAAATTTACACCCATGTGGCCAGCAATAGTTTTAATTCAATCAAAAATCCGCTGGACTTGTAAGAATTTTATTTAATTTTAGCGGAATAAATATAATGGATATAAACACAATGTGTTTATCCCTACGTTGTAGCCAATTTGAGAAATGACAATCCGAGAAATATTAAGTAATACAAAACACAGACCTTGGGAAATTCCGACTGAAAGTTGGAAATTTTACCAAGAGTGGAATAATGCAATATTTCTTCATTATCAAGTCGAATTGACTGAATTGGAAAAATTCGTTCCAAAGGAATTGGAAATCGACCTTTTTAAGGAAAAACCTTGGATTTCAGTTGTTGCGTTTACAATGGAAAAGATAAGACCGAAAAACTTGCCTTCATTCTCGCCAATATCGGATTTTAATGAAATAAATATTCGGACTTATGTTAAGTCAAATCATAAAACTGGAGTTTACTTCTTGAGCATTGAAGGTGGAAAAAGTTTATCGTGTAAAGTCGCAAAAGGTA
>DATGBV010000062.1:0-4329 GCA_035312485.1 Flavobacteriaceae bacterium
AGCCATGCCAAATAGCGTTTTCTATAAAGGGTTGAAGAATTAATGAAGGTATTTTTATGGTTTCCAGATTCAAATCCTCATCAACAGAAAGATTAAAATTTATTTGATTGTCGAAACGAATATTTTCAATATTGAGGTAAAGCTCTAGTGTTTCAATTTCATTGGCCAAAGAGATTTCCTTTTCTCGTGTGGTAGCAAGTACATTGCGTATAAGCTTTGAGAATTTGTTGAGGTAATAAACGGCATTTTCTTTTTTGTTATCAATAATATAACGTTTAATGGAGTTTAGGGAGTTGAATATAAAATGTGGATTCATCTGGCTTCTTAAGGAAGACAGTTTAAGTTCGGCAAGTTCTTTATTGTTGCGTTCTTGAAGCTTTTCAAGCCTATCAATTTCAGCTTGTTTATTTAAGTTTTCAATATCTTTTTGTAATTGTTTTTCTACCTTTTTTTGTAGTTTTTCGTTTTCCTGAAGTTGTCTGATTAGATTTTCTTTTGTTTCATTTTTCTCCTTTAAAATTAGTTTTTGCTTATGGCCTAATCCTAAAGAGAAAAGGATATTTTCTAAAACTAAACCTATATAAAATATGCTGAATCGTATCTCATTTTCTGGAGAAGTAAGTTTTAGTTTATAAATAATTGTTGCGATTAGTGATGTACTAAACAAGAAAACAGACCCTACTATGATATAATATTTCAACGGATTTTTTACTTTAAAAATTGGGATATAACTTAAAATGGCTAGTAGAGAAATGCTTATTACAAAAAATAAATCTCCTTTTCTAATAAATTGAATGTTTTTAGTGACTTGATACCCAATCTCAATAAAAATACTAATAATGAATAGTATCAAAACAGATCTAAAAATAAATTGATGCCATTTTTTAGAATACGGCTTAATATCTATAAACGTAAAGGCAAAAACAAAATATAACAAATTATAAGTCCAGGTAATATTAATGTTATATTCACGTAAATAATACCTTACTGGTTTAATAAGTGTATATACAAAGTCAGTAGTTGAGTCATCTAAATGTCCAATAAAAATAAGAAATGTATATAGGCTATAATAAAGATAAACCTTGTCTTTGTGCTGAAAATAAAGAAGAAAATGATATACAGTCAAAACAAATAAAATTCCCAAAACAAATAGAACTATGCCATTATCATTGGGATACTTTAGTAAATCACTTACTGGTTGTATGTTGAGGAAATAGCTCAAATTATGGGAATTTTTAGTACAACTTTAGTTCCAATAGCTGTATTGTCTTGGCCATATAGGTCAATAAACTCAAGAGAATAGTTGTATTTAAAATCTTTAGAAAAACTAACAAGGCGTTCTTCAGTTAATTTAATACCGATAGACTCTGCTTTGTGGAGTTTCTTTTTCTTGATTTCAGAGGATTTCTTTCTGCCAATACCATTGTCTTGTATTTCTATTCTAATGTGGGTTTTCTTTTCTTTTTTAACAGAAACAGTGAGTTGTTTGTTTTCCTTTTTGTGAGACAAGCCATGCCAAATAGCGTTTTCTATGAAAGGTTGAAGAATTAGGGATGGTGTTTTTATGGTCTCGAGATTCAAATCCTCATCAACAGAAAGATTGAAATTTATTTGATTGTCAAAACGAATATTCTCAATGTTGATGTAAAGTCCAAGGGTTTCAATTTCATTGGCTAAAGAGATTTCTTTCTCTCTTGTGGTTGCAAGAACATTTCTGATAAGCTTTGAGAATTTGTTGAGGTAATAAACGGCATTTTCTTTTTTGTTATCAATAATGTAGCGTTTAATGGAGTTTAGTGAGTTGAAGATGAAATGCGGATTCATCTGGCTTCTTAATGAAGACAGTTTGAGTTCGGCAAGTTCTTTGTTGTTGCGTTCCTGGAGTTTTTCCAGTCTTTCAATTTTGGCTTGTTTGTTAATAGCCTCTATATCTTTTTGTAATTGTTTCTCTACCTTTTTTTGTAGTTTTTCGTTTTCCTGAAGTTGTTTGATTAATCTAGTTTGGGATTTCTGCCTTTCTATTAAAATGTTTTTTTGCTTATGTCCAAGAGCCAAGGCAAAAAAAATGTTTTCTATAATTAAACCTGTATAAAAAATACTATATCTTATTTCTTGTTGCTGAATGCTTAACCCAGATCTTTTAATGATTGAAACTGCCAAGGAGGTTAATAGTAGAAAGATAGTCCCAGCAATAATATAATACTTGAGAGCGCTGTTTAGCTTAAAAAGCGGAATAAAAAGTAGAATTGAAATTAGATATATTGAAATGGTGAAAGGAAGATGACCTTGTATTACAAATTGCAGATTGCCTGTAATTAAAAATAGAGTTTCGAGAATAATAGCATATAAAAATATTATTCTAACCGCATAATAGTAAAACAAATACCACTTTTTATTATAGTCTTTCAAGTCTAAAAGCACATAAACAAAAATGATGTAAACTAAATTATAAGAGATAATTAAGTTAATACTAATATGGTCTAGAAAGCCTTTTATAGGCTGTATTAAATTGACAATAAAGCCTTGAGTAGGTCTATTTAAAAGACCAATAAAAACTAAAAATACATAAAGACTGTAAAGCAAATAAGCCTTATCTTTATGCTGGTAGTATAATAAAAAATGGTATATGCCAAGAATAAATAAAACGCCTAAAACAAATATCGTAATACCATTTTCATTGGGATGTTTTAAGGTTTCAAGTAAGGTTTGCATGAACAATAAGTGAATTTATTATCCACTTAATGCTTGCATTAAAGGATGCTTTTTGGTTCTGGAAACTGGTATTGTGGTGCCATCTTCAAGGACAAGATATTGTCCATCGCTTTTAATAAACTCTTTGATGTAAACAAGGTTAACTAAATAAGAGTTATGAACTCTAAAAAATGTATTATTATGAAATAGTGCTTCTACTTCTTTTAATTTTTTTGAGAGTATTTCAGTTTTTTGATCTTTAAAATATATTTCGGAATAATTACCACTGGACTTACAATATACAATATCTTCGGCTTCAACAAAAATGGTTTTTCCTGATAAAGGAATAGCTACTTTTCGTCGTTCATGATGAGGTGTGATGCTTTCAACAACTTTTCTTATTTCAAAACCAAGCTCATTTTTATTTTTATTGGCTCTTACACGTTCTACAGAGGCAGAGAGATCGTCAGAATCAATAGGCTTTAATAAATAATCAATAGCATGTTCTTTAAAAGCTTTTATAGCATAATTGTCAAAAGCAGTTGTAATTATAAGGTCAAAGTCTCTATATTTTAAACTAGCTAGCAGCTGAAACCCGTCCATTTCTGGCATTTCAATGTCTAAAAAAACACAATCGGGTTTTAAGTAATTAATTGCAGAAATAGCTTCAATCGGATTTGTAAAAGCATCACATACCTCAACATCTTTGCAAAAATTCTCAAGCTCCCACTTAAGGTTTTTTACAGCACCAAATTCATCATCTACAATTATAGATCTAATCATTCTGCTATGTTTTAAAAAGTTCTTCATCAAATATAATCACATTATTAAATGTAGCTTTTTTATTTACACTAATGGTGCTATAAAATGTATAAATGAACTAAAAGCAACTATAAATGGTATAAAAACGCTTATAACTTACACCATTGTTAAAATACAATTTTTTTCCAACAATGCATACATAATAAACTACCAATCATAAAGTTACTCAAAACTTCACACTTACCTTATAATATCTTTAAGTGTCATTGCATAAAAATGAAGCCCAAAACTGCCATTCTTACCTTAAAGTTATTACGATAAATAAAAAGCTATTAATCAAAATATTATGAAAACTATTACCTTATTCAGAACAATTGCTTTAGTGCTTGTTCTTCAATTTAGTATTAAAAGTATTGCACAAACACCTACAACACCATCTTCAAATTTAGTAGTTAACAGTGTTGGCACAGATAATATTGATATTAGTTTTACACCTGGAAACGGAAGTAATCGACTTATTGTAGTCACAGAAGGAGACTATGTTGATTCATCCGATCAAGGCATATTCTCATTTTATGAAGAAGGCACAAAACCATATGAAACAGAATCTTATTATGATGGATCTTTTAACACAATAGGCTATGTGGTTTATTTTGGACCTCAAACAGATAATATAACACTCTCTGGATTTAGTCCAGACACAACATATTATATTACAATCTTTGAAGTATCACTATTCGGGGATACCCTTTATAACAATGTTCTTGAAGGTACAGCAACTACTACGGCACTTATTACACCAACTGTACAGGCCAGCTTTACCTCTCTCGTCGCAGACGCTACCACCATGACCATTAACTTTGCAAGTGGTGATGG
>DATGBV010000063.1:0-3022 GCA_035312485.1 Flavobacteriaceae bacterium
TGCTTTACGAGTTTCGTTAATTGCAGTTTTCATGAAGTTTGTTACAGAAACACCAGGAATTTCAACAGGATATTGAAAAGACATGAAGATACCTTTATGTGCTCTTTCTTCGGCAGATAATTCATCAATATTTTCTCCTTCAAGAAGAATCTCTCCTTTTTTTACTTCATATTCCTCTTTACCAGCAATAACAGATGCCAGTGTGCTTTTTCCTGAACCATTAGGTCCCATTATGGCATGGACCTCTCCAGCTTTAACTTCAAGGTTTATACCTCTTAAAAGGGTTTTGTCTTCAACACTTGCGTGTAAATTATTTATCTTTAACATAGTCTAGTTTCCTAATTTAATAACGTTATTATCTTTTGGGTCTGGTTGGAAAACATTTAATATTTCCTTAATTTCAACTCTATAAGGCCAACCTTCTTCATCATCTGGTTTAGGCGTTATTTTTCCTCTAATTTCAACAGGGATCATGTCTGTTGCTTCTTGTTTATATTTTTGGACAAGGTTGTCAAGTTCGTGCATCTTGTCATCAATAACTACAGCGTAAACTTCAGCATGTGTTTGTAAAACAGCTGCATCTGCATAATAAACAAATTCACCCTTTAATAGTGTTAAACCATCTTTTTGTTTTGCTGTTATGCCATCTTCAGACTCAACAACAGCTTCTTGACTTTCCTTTTTCTTGTCATTTTTACAACCTAAAGCCAATGAGCTTATTAAAAAAATAAAGATTACTTTTTTCATAATAAATATATTAACCTACAGATCCTTCCAGACTTATTTCTAATAGTTTTTGCGCTTCAACAGCAAATTCCATGGGAAGTTTATTCAACACCTCTTTACTAAAGCCATTTACAATGAGAGCAATGGCTTTTTCGGTATCTATACCACGTTGATTACAGTAAAAAATTTGATCTTCACCAATCTTACTTGTAGTTGCTTCATGTTCTATTTGTGCTGTTTTATTTTTTGCTTCTATGTATGGAAATGTGTGCGCACCACATTCATTACCCATGAGTAAACTATCACATTGGGAGAAGTTACGAGCATTGTCTGCACGCGAACTAATTTGTACCAAACCACGATAGGAATTTTGTGATTTTCCTGCTGATATACCTTTTGAGATAATGGTTGATTTGGTATTCTTACCTAAATGAATCATTTTGGTTCCAGTATCTGCCTGTTGAAAATTATTGGTTACAGCAATAGAATAAAATTCACCTACAGAATTATCACCTTTTAAAACACAACTAGGATACTTCCAGGTTATAGCACTTCCGGTCTCTACTTGTGTCCAAGATATCTTTGCGTTTTTTTCACAAAGACCACGTTTGGTTACAAAATTGTAAACACCACCTTTTCCTTCTGCATTACCTGGATACCAGTTTTGTACTGTTGAGTATTTTATTTCGGCATCATCAAGAGCAATCAATTCTACAACTGCTGCATGTAATTGATTTTCATCTCGGCTTGGTGCTGTACAGCCTTCAAGATAACTTACGTAACTACCTTTGTCAGCAATAACCAATGTTCTCTCAAATTGACCAGTGCCTGCTTGGTTTATTCTAAAGTATGTTGACAATTCCATTGGGCAACGAACTCCTTTTGGGATGTAACAAAAACTGCCATCACTGAACACAGCACTGTTTAAAGCAGCATAAAAATTGTCTTTTTGTGGAACAACTGTCCCAATATATTTTTTAACAAGTTCCGGATGTTCTTGTATGGCTTCAGAAATTGAACAGAAGATGATACCTTTTTCTGCTAGTGTCTTCTTAAATGTAGTTGCAACAGAAACAGAATCGACTACCACATCCATAGCGACTCCTGCCAATTTTTTTTGCTCGTCAAGAGAAATTCCAAGTTTTTTAAAAGTTGCCAATAACTCTGGATCAACTTCATCTAAACTATTGTATTTAGGTTTGCTGTTTGGTGCAGAATAATAAGAAATAGCTTGAAAGTCTGGCTTTTGGTATTTCACGTTTGCCCATTCAGGTTCAATCATTTGTTCCCAAGCACGAAAAGATTCAATTCTCCAATTGGTCATCCATTCTGGTTCTTCTTTCTTTTTCGAAATAGCCCTTACTATATCTTCGTTTAAACCAATAGGAAATGTATCAGATTTTATATCTGTATAAAAACCATATTCATATTCTTTGGTTTTAAGTTCTTCTCTTAAATCGTCCTCTGTGTACTTCGACATAATTTCTTTCTTTCTTTTTTATAATGAGAATGATTCACCACATCCACAAGTTCTGTTAGCATTTGGGTTATTGAAAACAAAACCAGTCCCGTTTAAACCACCAGAATACTCTAGTGTTGTTCCTATAAGATATAAAAAGCTTTTCTTATCTACAATAATCTTTACTCCATTATCCTCAAATACCTTATCTCCTTCTTGTTGTTCTTTGTCAAATTTTAATTCGTAAGACAATCCAGAACAACCACCACTTTTTACACCTACACGTACAAAGTCTGTTGTAGAATTAAAACCATCATCAGTCATTAACTCCACAACTTTCTTTTTAGCTGTTTCAGATACTTTTATCATAGCTTATATAGATTTTGTCTAAATAGAGTGCAAATATACAATATAAGTCCTGTAAAACCATATAACCTAACATTATATTAGCAAATAGAATTATAGGTTTTTGTTATTGGTTCTGAAAGTCTGGGTTGTTTATAAATGAAGCATCTGAAAGAGAAAGCAAAAAAGCTTTGAGATCTGCTTTATCTTGTAGTGTAAGTTGTACACCGCCTTGATCTACTTTTTTCATTAAAGGATCTATTGTTACAGAATGCTTTAAACCTTCACTGTAATGATTAATGACTTCCTCAATAGTTGTAAATCTACCGTCATGCATATAAGGTGCTGTGTAAGCAAGATTTCTTAACGAAGGGGTTTTAAATTTTCCATTATCTGCAGGATCTCCAGTAACAGTTCCTAATCCTAAATCTGTAAATTCTGAATCCAAACCGTTGTTATGAAAAATGTTGTCTGTCCAGAGAGGATTGTTGG
>DATGBV010000064.1:0-8498 GCA_035312485.1 Flavobacteriaceae bacterium
TAACAAAAAATTAAAGTTCTCTAGTCCTAATGCATTTTTTGCAGAAAAAAAGGAAATAGTTGATATTTCATTCCCTGGTGATATTGTTGGGCTTCATGATACAGGTAATTTTAAAATTGGTGACACTTTAACCGAAGGTGAAACAATAAGCTATAGAGGTATACCAAGTTTTTCGCCAGAACATTTTAGGTATATTAATAATGCGGATCCATTAAAATCTAAACAGCTCTATAAAGGCATTGACCAATTGATGGACGAAGGAGTTGCCCAATTATTTACTCTTGAGCTTAATGGAAGAAAAGTAATTGGAACCGTTGGTGCACTTCAATATGAAGTTATTCAATACAGATTGGAACATGAATATGGTGCAAAATGTTCTTATGAGATGTTAAACGTTCATAAAGCATGTTGGGTTGATTCTGATGATAAAAAGAGTGAAGAATATCAAGAATTTTTAAGAGTAAAACAACGCTATTTAGCAAAAGACAAACAAGATCAATTGGTGTTTTTAGCAGATTCTGCTTTCTCATTACAAATGACCCAGCAAAAATATCCAAACATTAAATTTCACTTTACTTCGGAATTTAATTAAATTTCAAACGTTTTCGTAAGAAAAATACTTCAAAACAGGCTTTTATCACAATTTAAAAGTAAAATATCGAAATTTTTGCATATAATTGAAGTGAATTTATACATTCATATTGATTATAACCCCAAAATAATCTACTTATGGACATACAAGCTAACATGTTCAGTAATGATGACATTACTGTAACTTTCGAACCCGAGATCTGTATTCACGCAGAGCGTTGTGCTCGCGAACTATCTGAAGTTTTTAGAACTTCGGTTATTCCGTGGATTAAACTAGAAGGCACTGAAACCCAAAAGATTATTAATCAAATTAATCGTTGCCCTTCAGGTGCTTTAAAGTATTGTGCAAACAATAAAAAGGCTAGTTAAATTTTAATTTTAATAAAGAAACCCATTGAAATTTCAATGGGTTTTTTATTTATTTAAACTTGTCCTGTTGGACCAAAATTTAAAGGTATAGGAGGTTGCCAAATGAGAACATTTCGAGCAACCTCTTTTTAAACTCTTATGCCTGTCCTGTCGGACCGAAATTTAAAGGTATAGGAGGTTGCTCGTAATCTTTAATTTCTCCATGAGCATTTTCAAACCTATTTATATTATCTCCTAAAGCTTTAAGCAATCGCTTGGCATGTTGTGGAGTTAATATAATTCTAGATTTTACCTTGCTTTTTGGTGTTCCAGGCATGATACTAACAAAATCTACAACAAACTCTGAAACAGAATGATTAATAATAGCTAGATTAGAATACGTGCCTTCTGCAACTTTCTCATCCAGTTCAATATTAATTTGTCCTTTCTTTTGTTTGCCAGTTTTATTATCACTCATTTTTAGTTAATTATAATTTACTTCTTGTTTTGCTTGCATCATTTCATCAAATTCCTCTTTAGAGCCTACTATGATGTTTTCATAATTTCTCATACCAGTTCCTGCAGGAATTCTGTGACCTACAATAACATTCTCTTTAAGACCTTCAAGAGTATCAACCTTTGCACTTACGGCAGCCTCATTTAGAACCTTAGTAGTTTCTTGGAACGATGCCGCAGAAATAAATGATTTGGTTTGAAGAGATGCCCTTGTAATACCTTGTAAAATAGGTGTAGCTGTTGCAGGTTTTGCATCTCTAGCAACAACTAGAGTTTTATCCTCACGACGCATAGCAGAATTCTCATCTCTTAATTGACGTGGTGATATAATCTGACCTGCTTTAAAAGTAGCCGAATCGCCAGCCTCTTCAACCACTTTCATTCCGAAGATTTCATCATTCTCTTCTATAAAGTCAGATTTATGTACCAATTGATCTTCTAAAAATAAAGTATCTCCAGAATCTATAATTCTTACTTTGCGCATCATTTGTCTTACAACAACTTCAAAATGCTTATCATTAATTTTCACACCTTGAAGTCTATAAACTTCCTGTACTTCATTTACTAAATATTGCTGTACAGCTGAAGGCCCTTTGATATTTAAAATATCATTTGGTGTAATTGAACCATCAGAAAGAGGCATACCTGCTTTTATATAATCATTTTCCTGAACTAGAATTTGATTAGATAACTTAACCAGATATTTTTTAATATCTCCTAATTTAGATTCTACTATAATCTCACGGTTACCTCTTTTAATTTTACCAAAAGAAACAACACCATCTATAGCACTTACTACAGCAGGGTTTGAAGGATTACGTGCTTCAAATAATTCTGTTACACGTGGTAAACCTCCAGTAATGTCACCTGTTTTTGCAGATTTACGTGGAATTTTAACTAATACTTTACCTATTTTAATTTTCTCGCCATCATCTATCATTAAGTGGGCACCAACAGGTAAATTGTAAGAACGCATAGTATTTCCTTTACCATCTTCAATATGAAGTGTTGGAATTAACTTTTTGTTTCTAGATTCTGAAATTACTTTTTCCTGGAATCCTGTCTGCTCATCAATCTCTACTTGATAGGTAACACCTTGTTCAATATTTTCATATCTTACTTTACCAGCAAATTCAGAGATGATAACTCCATTATATGGATCCCATTGACAAACTACATCTCCTTTGGAAAGCTTACTGCCATTCTTAACAAAAATGGTAGAACCATAAGGAATATTATTTGTGCTTAAAGTAATACCTGTTTTTGGATCTACTAATTTTATTTCAGAAGTACGAGAAATTACAATATCAACTATGTTTCCTTCTCCACCTTCCCCTTTAACAGTTTTTAAATCTTCTATTTCAGCAATACCATCAAATTTTACAGCTAATTTATTTTCTTCTGAAATATTACCTGCAATACCTCCAACATGGAATGTACGTAATGTTAATTGAGTACCTGGTTCACCGATAGATTGTGCAGCTACAACCCCAACTGCTTCGCCTCTTTGCACCATTTTACCAGTTGCTAAATTAAGACCATAACATTTAGCACATATTCCTTTTTTAGCTTCACATGTTAAAGCAGAACGTACATCAACGTTATCAATTGGAGAATTTTCTATTTTTTTAGCAACATTATCATCAATTAATTGACCAGAAGCTACAAGAAGATCTTCAGTAATTGGGTCATAAACATCATTTAAAGAAACTCTACCTACAATACGCTCTTCTAAAGTTTCTACAACCTCATCATTTTTCTTTAAAGGAGAAACCTCCACACCTCTTAATGTACCACAGTCTTCACTATTTACGATAACATCTTGAGACACATCAACCAAACGACGCGTTAAATAACCTGCATCTGCAGTTTTAAGTGCTGTATCTGCTAGACCTTTACGAGCACCATGCGTTGAAATAAAATATTCTAATATTGAAAGCCCTTCTTTAAAGTTTGAAAGAATTGGATTTTCAATAATTTCTCCACCACCAGCTGTCGATTTTTTAGGTTTGGCCATAAGACCTCTCATTCCAGTAAGCTGACGTATCTGTTCTTTTGAACCACGAGCTCCTGAATCAAGCATCATATACACAGAGTTGAAACCTTGTTGGTCTTCACGAATACGTTTCATTGACAATTCTGTCAACTCTGCATTTGTAGAAGTCCAAATATCAATTACCTGATTATAACGTTCATTATTTGTAATAAGTCCCATGTTATAATTTGCCATAATACCATCTACTTGGGTATTTGCTCGAGCAATCATATCATGCTTTTCTGGTGGAATAATAATATCACCTAAACTAAATGACAAACCACCTTGGAAAGCAAATTTATATCCTAATGTTTTTATTTCGTCAAGGAAATCTGCAGTTTCAGGAACAGAAGTTACTTTAAGTACATTTCCAATAATATCCCTTAACGATTTTTTGGTAAGTACTTGGTTAATATAACCTGCTGCTTGTGGAACTTTTTCATTAAATAGCACACGACCAACAGTGGTTTCTAAAATTGTTGGAGCTAGCTTTCCGTCTTCGTTTATATCTAAAGTTCTTACTTTAATAGTTGCATTAAGATCTACTCTTTTCTCGTTATAAGCAATAACAACTTCTTCAGGTGAATAGAATGTAAGCCCTTCTCCTAAAACAGAAACTTCAGGTGTTGATTTACGTTCTTTTGTCATATAATATAATCCTAAAACCATATCTTGAGAAGGTACAGTAACAGGCGAACCATTTGCAGGATTCAATATATTGTGAGAAGCCAACATTAATAATTGGGCCTCTAAAATAGCTTCTGGTCCTAATGGTAAATGAACTGCCATTTGGTCACCATCAAAGTCAGCATTAAATGCTGTACATACCAATGGATGTAACTGAATTGCTTTACCTTCAATAAGTTTAGGTTGGAAAGCTTGAATACCTAAACGGTGAAGTGTAGGAGCACGATTAAGTAATACAGGGTGTCCTTTAAGAACATTTTCTAAAATATCCCATACAACTGGCTCTCTTTTATCAATAATCTTTTTAGCAGATTTTACAGTTTTTACAATACCTCTTTCAATTAATTTCCTAATTACGAAAGGTTTGTAAAGCTCGGCTGCCATATTTTTTGGTAAACCACACTCATACAATTTCAATTCTGGACCAACAACAATTACCGAACGAGCAGAATAATCAACACGTTTACCCAATAAATTTTGACGGAAACGACCTTGCTTACCTTTTAATGAATCTGATAATGATTTAAGTGGTCTGTTTGAATCTGTTTTAACAGCTGACGCCTTACGTGTGTTATCAAATAACGAATCTACAGATTCTTGTAGCATACGCTTTTCGTTACGCAAAATTACTTCTGGAGCTTTAATCTCAACAAGTCTTTTAAGACGGTTGTTACGAATAATAACTCTACGATATAAGTCGTTTAAATCTGATGTTGCAAAACGACCACCATCTAGAGGTACTAATGGACGTAATTCCGGTGGAATAACTGGAATTACCTTCATAATCATCCATTCAGGACGATTTTCTCTATTATTATTAGATTCTCTTAATGCTTCTACAACTTGTAAACGCTTTAAAGCTTCGGTTTTACGTTGTTTAGAAGTTTCAGTGTTTGCTTTATGACGTAATTCGTATGATAACGACTCAAGGTCAATTCTTGAAAGAAGTTCTATCAAACATTCAGCTCCCATTTTTGCTAAAAACTTGTTAGGGTCTGTGTCTTCAAGGTATTGATTTTCTTGAGGGATTGATTCTAAAATGTTTAAGTATTCTTCTTCAGTTAAAAAATCCATTACCTGCACTGGATCTCCTTCAGCATTTTTAGCAATACCAGGTTGAATTACTACATAACGTTCGTAATAAATAATCATATCCAGCTTCTTGGATGGTAACCCAAGTAAGTAACCTATTTTATTAGGTAAAGAACGGAAATACCAAATATGTGCAACTGGTACGACCAAATTGATATGTCCCACTCTATCGCGACGAACTTTCTTTTCTGTAACTTCAACACCACAGCGATCACAAACTATTCCTTTATAACGAATACGTTTGTATTTTCCACAGGCACATTCGTAGTCTTTAACAGGACCAAAAATACGCTCACAAAATAGCCCATCTCTTTCTGGTTTGTGTGTACGATAGTTAATCGTTTCAGGTTTTAAAACCTCACCACGAGATTCAGCCAATATTGATTCTGGAGATGCTAATCCAATTGAGATTTTGCTAAATCTCTGTACTTGATGCTTATCTTGTTTTCTAGCCATAATATATGGTAATATAGAATTATTTTGTAAACTTTTTAATCATCATTTTTATATAAATGACGTAACATATTATCTTATTCTTCTAATCTGATATCCAATCCTAAACCTTTCAGTTCGTGCATTAATACATTGAAAGATTCTGGAAGTCCAGGTTCTGGCATTGGCTCTCCTTTAACAATACTTTCGTAAGTTTTAGCTCTACCAATAACATCATCAGATTTAACAGTTAGGATTTCTCTTAAGGTACTTGATGCTCCATAAGCTTCAAGTGCCCAAACCTCCATTTCTCCAAAACGTTGACCACCAAATTGTGCTTTACCACCTAACGGTTGTTGTGTTATTAAAGAGTATGGTCCAATTGAACGTGCATGCATTTTATCATCAACCATGTGTCCAAGTTTCAACATATAAATAACGCCTACAGTTGCTGCTTGGTCAAAACGATCTCCTGTACCGCCATCATAAAGATATGTGTGCCCGAATAATGGTACTCCTGCTTCGTCTGTCAATTCATTGATTTGGTCAATTGTTGCGCCATCAAAAATTGGAGTAGCAAATGTTCTATTAAGCTTTTGTCCAGCCCAACCTAAAACGGTTTCATAGATTTGACCAATATTCATACGTGATGGTACACCTAGTGGATTTAATACAATATCAACAGGAGTTCCATCCTCAAGGAATGGCATGTCTTCTTCTCTTACTATACGAGCAACAATACCTTTGTTTCCATGACGTCCAGCCATTTTATCACCAACTTTAAGCTTACGCTTTTTAGCGATGTATACTTTAGCCAATTTGATGATTCCAGCTGGTAACTCGTCTCCTACAGAAATAGTGAATTTTTCACGTCTTAAAGAACCTTGAAGGTCATTTTCCTTAATCTTATAATTGTGGATTAAATCTGCAACAAGTTTGTTTGTATGTTTATCTGTTGTCCAAGTACCAGATGTTAAATGTGTATAATCATCAACAGCATTTAACATTTTAAGTGTAAATTTCTTCCCTTTTGGCAGAACTTCTTCACCCAAATCATTAAAGATACCTTGTGAAGTTTTACCTCCAACGATCGTAAATAATTTTTCAACTAAAATTGCTTTTAAATCGTCAAATTTAGTGTAGTATATTGCTTCAAGCTGTGCAGTGTCTTCTTTATCTTTAGCTCTCTTACGTTTGTCTTTAATTGCACGAGAGAATAATTTTTTATCAATTACTACACCATTTAATGAAGGTGAAGCCTTTAATGATGCATCTTTTACATCACCTGCTTTATCACCAAAAATTGCACGTAAAAGCTTCTCTTCTGGTGTTGGATCACTTTCTCCTTTTGGTGTAATTTTTCCTATTAAAATATCGCCAGGCTTTACTTCTGCACCAATTCTAATCATACCATGCTCATCCAAATCTTTTGTAGCTTCTTCGCTAACGTTTGGAATGTCATTTGTTAGTTCTTCGTTTCCTAATTTAGTATCACGAACTTCTAAAGAATATTCATCTATATGGATTGAAGTAAAAATATCTTCGCGTACAACTTTTTCCGAAATTACAATGGCGTCCTCAAAGTTATAACCTTTCCAAGGCATAAAAGCTACTTTCATATTTCTACCAAGAGCTAATTCACCATTTTGAGTGGCATAACCTTCACAAAGCACTTGCCCTTTAACCACTTTATCGTCTTTTTTAACAATTGGTTTTAGATTAATGCAGGTACCCTGATTGGTTTTTCTAAATTTCACCAATGGATATGTTTTAGTATCACTATCAAAACTCACCATGTTTTCATCCTCGGTACGATTGTACTTTATAACGATTTCATTAGCATCTACATATTGAACAACTCCTTCGCCTTCAGCATTAATTAAAACTCTTGAATCTGAAGCTACTTGTCTTTCTAATCCAGTTCCAACAATTGGAGTTTGAGGTAATAACAATGGTACTGCCTGACGCATCATGTTAGATCCCATCAACGCTCGGTTTGCATCATCATGCTCCAAAAATGGAATCAAAGACGCTGAAATGGACGATATCTGATTTGGTGCAACATCAGTATAGTTAACAGATGTAGGCTCAATAACAGGGAAGTCGCCTTCTTGTCTTGCAATTACTTTTTCATGCAAAATTTTACCTTTGTCATCTACTTTTACAGTTGCTTGAGCAATAAGTTGCTCCTCCTCTTCCTCTGCACTTAAGTAAATTGGATCGCCTTTAATATCAACAACACCATCTGTTACTTTTCTGTATGGTGTTTCAATGAATCCCATTGAATTCACTTTTGCAAATACAGAAAGGGAAGAAATCAATCCAATATTTGGACCTTCAGGAGTTTCAATAGGACACAAACGACCATAATGCGTAAAGTGAACGTCACGAACTTCGAAACCTGCTCTTTCTCTAGATAAACCTCCAGGTCCTAAAGCTGATAATCTACGTTTGTGCGTTATCTCTGCCAATGGATTTGTCTGGTCCATAAATTGAGACAACTGGTTTGTCCCAAAAAACGAGTTTATTACAGATGATAATGTTTTAGCATTAATCAAATCTATAGGAGTAAACACTTCATTATCACGAACGTTCATACGCTCACGAATGGTACGTGCCATACGAGCTAAACCAACACCGAATTGAGAAGATAATTGCTCACCTACAGTACGTACACGACGGTTTGAAAGGTGATCAATATCATCAATCTCTGCTTTTGAGTTAATCAACTCGATTAAATATTTTATAATGGTAATGATATCTTCTTTGGTAAGTACTTGCTTGTCCATACCAATAT
>DATGBV010000065.1:0-2164 GCA_035312485.1 Flavobacteriaceae bacterium
AGTTAAAACACCTTTATATTCATTTGCAGGTATTGTCACTGTGCTAGCAGCCAAAGTATAATCTACACCATCCATAGCTGTAGATGAAGGGTCAACAGATACATTAAAAGTTCTAGCGGCTGCAGTAGCCACAGTAGAAACAATGTCAATATCCATACTAGGATTATCAGCGGTCACTAATAATGTACTAGCAGTAAGGTCAAAATAAGCAATCTCATCTCCTGAGTATATTTGAGTATCATCAGACTCATCGCATGATGTAAACGCAAATAACATAAGAAATGCTAATGCCGGAATTAAAACAATTTTTTTCATAACAATTAATAATTTGAACATGGATTTTGTACCATATTTGGATTAACATCTATCTCTTCTTTAGGGATTGCCATTTGAAATCTACAATCTCCTGCAGGCATACTCTGCACGAATGCTGGAGAACCAGACCCATCAGCAAACTCACCCATATTATCTCTCTGAATGCCTAAACCTTTTCTTTTAATATCGAAAAAGCGATGACCTTCAAAAGCTAATTCTAAACGTCTTTCTAATTGAATAGCATCTTTAAGATCCTGCCCTGTTTCTCCACCAGAAACAAAACCACTATACCTATTAGACCTTACAGCATCTAATGCTTCTAAAGCTGGTCCATCCTGATTCATTTCGGCATAAGCTTCAGCTTTATTCAAATATACTTCAGCAGCCCGTATAACTTTAACATCGACAACACCAGAACCTGAATTAATAGAACTTGCTAAATATTTAACAACATGATTATATAAAAGGCCATTGTATGGACTTGTAGAGATATATGCTGATTGTCTTATATCTGAATTATCGAATAACTCATTAAACGAAAAAGACACTAGGTATTCTGAATAAATACCAGCCGTTAATGTTTGGTTGTATGGTGTTCCGGTACTAATGCCTTGCTCTGTATCAGAATTCTTTAATTTAAAAAGAACACCATCATCGCTAGAATCGTCCCAAACTCCTGTGAAATTTCCTAAACTACTTACAGAAGTAGATACGGCATTGGCTGCAGAGATCGCATTTTCCATATCTCCATTGTATAAATACGCTCGCGATAACAAACCATTAAGTGCTTCTTTATTAAATCCGTAGATATCATTATCAATACTAATTAAATTTCTTGCTTGCACTAGATCTGTTATAATATTAGTATAAACTTCTCCAACAGAAATTCTTGTAGGAAGTTGTCTAATATCTGAACTGGTAACATATGGTACTCCTAGTGAGCCACTAGCGTCTCCTGATTGTGTTGGTATTTTACCATAAAGCTTAACTTGATCAAAATGTGCTAGTGCTCTCGCTGCCAATGCTTGTGCCATGATATCATCTTTTATCTCACCAGCATCTAACTTGTCAATATTCTCCAATATGAAATTAGCTTGTTGTATTACATCAGCACAATCTCCCATAAAGTTTCTTTTAGCGCTGTTTGCATCATAACGCCACTCGAAATATACTTTTTGTGTTTGACGGCCGTCTGGATTATAAATTAAATTATCTGCTAAAACATCTGGGAAACACATTAAGTCTGCCCCATAATATGGTGAGTTAAGCATTAGATAATACAATCCTCCTATAGCTGCTTGAAAATCACCAGCAGTATTAAGAGCAGTAGCAGCCGAAACAGAATCGAACGGTGCTAATTCTAATCTTTCATCGCAAGAAGTAAAAATTAAACCTATTGCAAATAAATAATAAATTATATTTTTTTTCATTTTCATTTTTTTTAAAATTTAACGTCAATACCTAACGATATAGAACTTGTTGTTGGATAACTATATAATGAAAACTCACCTGGAATTACATTTGCTACACTTTCAAGAGAACCAATACCTACTTCTGGGTCACCACTATAATATGGTGCATAGGTCCATAAATTTGTTGCA
Organism: Flavobacteriaceae bacterium; assembly: GCA_035312485.1. GTDB lineage: Bacteria > Bacteroidota > Bacteroidia > Flavobacteriales > Flavobacteriaceae > Gilvirhabdus. Next base: position 1,917 of record DATGBV010000065.1, read on the forward strand.
GATATATAAAATCTTAACCCTTCTAATACAAGTTTATCTGTATACTTACTTGGTAAAGTATAACCAACTTGCATACTACGTAGTCTAACATAATCTCCTTTTTCTAAAAACCTATCAGATGATTGATGCGAATTACTATTAGGTCTTGGCAATACATTAGTGTCTCCAGGATTTCTCCAATAATTAAATGCATCTAATCTTTGATTAGCTCCAGAATTAGTTCCATCACTTAATAAATCAAAGTTCCA
>DATGBV010000066.1:0-5206 GCA_035312485.1 Flavobacteriaceae bacterium
ATACTTATACACTTAATATGGTTTCTCCAACGGTAAGTTCTTCAGGACCTCAAACATCTCCTATTTTTGATGGGTTAGGAGCTGGAACCTACAATGTAGTGGTAACCGATGGATATAATTGTTCATTCAATTCACCTGATATAGTAATAGATGAGCCTACTCAAATACAGGCTGGTTTAGTTGTGGAAACAACTCAAACATGTTTGACGAATGCTACATTAACATTAAGTGCCACAGGCGGAACTGGAACATATGAGTATAGTGATACGGCATCTTTTACAACGGTTTTAGGGTCATTTGCATCGTCAACAACATTTTCTGTATCGATAGGAACTTATCAGTATTATGTTAGAGACGTCAATGGCTGTATATCCAATGTTTCAAATGAAATAACCATTGATCCGTTACCGGCACTAATCATTAATTTGGATGTTACCAATGCTACCATTAATTGTACTGGTGATAGCACAGGTGTTATCATTGCAGAGGCAGAAGGTGGTCTGGGAAATTATATCTATACCTTACAGGACGGTTCAGGAAACGATATTGTGGGAGCTATCCAAAATAGCCCTGGAGAATTTACAGGTCTTCCGGCAGGTAATTATCAAGTTCAAGTGGAAAGCGGAGATTGTTTAACAACCTCATCCATTATTTCAATCACAGAACCTTCTACGATGTTAACAGAGACACATACAGTAACACCTGTTACATGTACTGGAGAGGACGATGGAATATTGGAGATTTTTGCTACTGGAGGAACAGGTATTATAAAATATGCAATCTCTCCAAGATTGGATCAATTTTTTGAAGAATCTGTTTTTGATAATTTAAGTCCTGGAACCTATGAAGTTGTTGTTCAGGATGAACTCGGATGTTACGTGGTTTTCAATTTTACTATCGATGATCCAATTCCTGTTGTGCTTACAATTGTACCAAATTCCATTTTACCAGAAGTGTGTGATGGTGATATGAATGGTGAATTTAGTATAGACATTTCAGGAGGAAACTTGCCATACAGTGTTGCTTTAGATGATATCAATGGTACATATACAATAGGTACTTCAACACAGACACAATTTGATTTTACAGGTTTATCTGGAGGAGACCATGTGGTTTATGTAAGAGATGCTCTTGGATGTGAATCTGAATGGAATATCACCTTCCCTGAATCTGTAATTATTGACCCGGAGGCCATTGTGGAATATAGTTGTGTAAATAATCTATCGAACAATACGGTCACGGTTACGGTTGATGAAAGTACAGACCTGTTGGATCTGGATTTCTCATTAAATGGAGGCCCATATCAAGGCAGCAATGTATTTGTGAATGTGCCACCAGGTGTTGGCCATTATATAGACGTAAGACATACCAATGGATGTATACAAAGAACGCCAACCTTTGATATTGAAGATTACGAACCTTTACAGTTAACAATCCAAGAAGGAGGGTTGAATGAAATTATTGCTACTGCTACTGGTGGAACAGGTATCTATGAATATGCACTCAATGGAGAGTCTTATGGAGACCAAAGTACATTCCTTATTTATGAATCTGGAGACTATACAGTCACGGTCACGGACAGCAATGGATGTGTAGCCAGTGCTTCAGGATATTTTGAATATGTTGATGTATGTATCCGGAATTATTTCACACCAAATGGAGATGGATATCTTGATGAATGGGGTCCAGGATGTACAGAAAGTTATAAAGATTTGACCTTCGACATCTTTGATAGATATGGACGTAAGATAGCCACATTAAAAGTAGGAGAAACATGGGATGGAACCTATCAAGGTAAAGAGTTGCCAACAGGAGACTATTGGTATGTAGTAAAATTAAATGATAGCAGGGATGATCGTGAATTCGTTGGTCATTTCACATTATATAGATAAAAACATGGTAAAAATAGCCCCAAAAATTAAAATTATGAAAGCAAAAAAATTAGTCCTGCACATATTGCTTATCGCTGTAGCCTATGGCTATGGCCAGGAGTTGAATTTACCAGTCTGGACCCAATATTTAGCTGAAAATGATTTTGTGGTTTCTCCTACATATGCAGGAATTGGAGATAACTTGAAAATTAGAGCCAATGGTTTAACACAATGGGTAGGTATAAAAGGAGCACCGGACAATCAATCGCTTTATGGAGATATCAGGATTGCAGATCGTTCAGGTGTTGGATTGTCCTTTTACAATGACAGAAATGGTAATACCATTCAAACAGGAGCAAAATTTTCTTTTGCGCACCATCTAATAATCAATGTACCAACGGAGCAGTATTTGTCCTTTGGCATATCGTTCAATGTCAACAATTTCAAGATCGACATCAATAACTTCAATACAACGTATGAAACCCCGGTTATTGATCCATACGTAACGGACGATAGGTCAACGACCAACAGTAATTTTGATATTGGTGCATTGTACAGGTACAAAGGTTTTTATTTTAGTCTGAACGCTAATAACATCCTTAAGAAAAAGGTTGATGAAGAACGGGTAGCCGAACCGAATCAGCTTTTAAACTATCAGGTCTATTCCGGAATAATAATAGGCAAGAACATTGCAAACAACATACAATACGAACCGTCTATCTTCTTCCAGTTGTTTGGCAGTGATGGAAGGTCCAGTACAGACGTCAACTTCAAGGTCAGGAAATATGGCAAGAACCTCAATTACTTTTGGGGAGGTATCTCCTATAGGTACCTTAACGACCAGTTTTTCAAGCCGCTCAATATAGGTCCTATGTTCGGGTTTAAACAATCTATATTTTATTTTGGGTATTCCTACCAGATCACGATGAACGATTTGATGGCCTACAATTCCGGGACGCATGTGGTCACCATTGGGCTTGACCTGTTGCGCTCTGCCAGTAACTGTCCGTGCACCAAAAGCCGTGTGAGTTTTAGATAGGAATGCTTTTTTAATTTGATTTTAAGTCAAAATTATTGGGTTTTTAGCATTAAGCCGATAGATTTTTTATCTATTCGATAACGTTTTCGTACTCAAAAATTAAACAATTTTCTCCCTGATTTTATGCAAATACACTTAATTGTTTTATTTTGTATCAAGTCTTATACAAAATGCAGATCAATAAATATCCTTTTTCAACAAAGTTGTTTGCTATGTTGCTATTGATAACTTTTGCATGTAAGGACAATTCAAAAAGTAAAACAGTACAAATAGTGAATATAGCGCAAAACGAAGAACAATTATACAGGCCAAATTTTCATTTTACACCAAAAGCCAATTGGATGAACGACCCAAATGGGATGTTTTATTTAAACGGAAAGTATCACTTATATTTTCAATATTATCCTGAAGATAATGTTTGGGGACCTATGCATTGGGGACATGCTACCAGTGAAGATTTAGTAACTTGGAAAGAGCAACCAATTGCTTTGTATCCAGATAGTTTGGGTTATATATTTTCTGGGAGTGCTGTAGTAGATGTAAATAATACAACTGGATTTGCTAAAGATGGAAAAGCACCAGTAGTGGCTATTTTCACCTATCATGACCCTGAAGGTGAAAAAGCTGGTAATATCGATTTTCAAAGTCAAGCAATAGCTTATTCATTAGATGAAGGCCAAACTTGGGAAAAGTATAGTGGCAACCCAGTTATACCAAATCCTAATATTAAGGATTTCAGAGATCCTAAAGTTATTTGGGATGAGGAGCATCAGCAATGGCTTATGGCATTGGCTACCTATGAGAAAAACTTGTTTTATACTTCAAAAGATTTAAAAGATTGGAAGTTATTGTCAGATTTTGGTGACGGTATTGGAGCACATGGTGGTGTTTGGGAATGTCCTGATTTTTTTCCTATTAAAGTTGAAGGTACAGATAAAACTAAATGGGTGTTGTTACAAAGTTTAAATCCTGGACATATTAATGGAGGATCAGGCACACAATATTTTATAGGAGATTTTGATGGTACACATTTTACTCTAGATCAAGAATTTGAAAGGCAATTAAAAAATAACGAGGCTATTTGGTTAGATTATGGAAGAGATAATTATGCAGGCGTAACATGGTCTAATATACCAGAAAGTGATGGTAGAAAACTTTTTATGGGCTGGATGAGCAATTGGGATTATGCTAAAGTAGTACCTACATATACTTGGAGAAGTAGCATGACCATTGCTAGAGAGCTTAAGCTTAAAAAGATTAATGGTACATATGTATTGTTTTCGCAGCCAGTTAAAGAATTAGACCATTATAAAACTAAAGTTTTTGAAAAAAACAATATTCGTTTTAAAGATGAAATAGACATTGTAGATTCTAATCAAATAGATATTAATAAATCTGTAATTGAGATTGAACTTTCTAATTTAAACAATGGTATTTACAAATTTAGTTTGGAAAACCTTAAAGGTGATTTGGTTGAATTTGGGTTAAACAATATTGAAAAGTACTTTTTTATTGATAGAACTAAATCAGGCGATTTAAACTTTTCAGATAAATTTGCTGATACTATTTCTAAAGCTTATTTTAATAAACAATTCACAAATTTACAAATTGAAATGGTTATTGATAAAACATCTTTAGAATTGTTTTTTAATAATGGTGAAACTGTAATGACCGAGATATTTTTTCCTCGAGCTCCAATGAATTCCTTAAAAATCAGTACTGAAAATAAATCTGAAACAATAATTAATAGTTTGATTGTTAACCAACTAAATTTTGATAAAAAATTATGAGTTCTTTCACTTGTTTTGGAGAAGTACTTTGGGATGTTTTTCCAGATCGGGAAAAAATAGGCGGAGCACCTTTAAATGTGGCACTCCGATTAAAATCATATCATAACGATGTAGCTATAATAAGTTCAATAGGTAATGATTCTTTAGGTAAAAAACTTAAGAATTTTATTAATCAAAATGGATTGGTTTCCAATTGTTTGCAAACAGATAAAGATTTAAGTACTGGAAGAGTAAATGTTACACTAGACCATCAAGGCTCTGCTAGTTATGAAATAAGCCAACCTGTTGCATGGGATAATATACAATTAAGTGAGACCAGTATTGAAAGGGTTAAGCAAAGCGATGTTTTTATATTTGGTAGTTTAGCTTGCAGAAATTCAGTGTCAAAGCAAACGCTTCTAGAATTACTTGATCATGCCAAGTTTAAAGTGTTTGATGTTAATTTAAGGCCTCCTTTTTACAATCTGGAATTACTTCAAGAACTTATGCGTAAAGTTGATTTTATT
>DATGBV010000067.1:0-9039 GCA_035312485.1 Flavobacteriaceae bacterium
TATCTAGGAAGAAAAACCGAAACCAGTAAAACCATTCATACGGGTACGGTGCAGTTGAAGGCTTATTTTTAAAAATCTAAAAGCCCAAACTTGAATTAATGTCCGGGCTTTTCTTGGCTTAAATTTGGAAATTATGCAGTCCATAACATAATCATATTTTACAGAGCTATTATTTCCGTTCGAGGGATTTAAGATAAAACTACAATGTATTTTTTACTTTTTGTTACGGGAAAACCGTAAAATTTAATTTATTTTCATCAACCAGTGTTTTACATCAACTTCCTGTTTGATAATTTCGCGAAGTTCTTCAATTTTCACACGTTTTTGTTCCATAGTATCGCGATAACGAATAGTGACCGTGTTGTCCTCTAACGTATCATGATCTACAGTAATACAAAAAGGTGTTCCGTTGGCATCTTGCCTTCTATAGCGTCTTCCAACTGCATCTTTCTCATCATAGTCAACATTAAAATCCCATTTCAATTCTTCAACTATGTTACGTGCTATTTCTGGCAGTCCATCTTTTTTAACCAAAGGTAAAATAGCTGCTTTTGTAGGTGCTAAAACTGCTGGTAATTTTAAAACCGTTCTGGTTGTATTATTATCCAATTCCTCTTCAACCAAAGAATTTGAAAACACTGCTAAAAACATTCTATCCAAACCTATAGAGGTTTCCAAAACATAAGGTACATAGCTTTTGTTTTCTTCTGGATCAAAATATTGTAGTTTCTTTCCAGAGTATTTTTCATGCTGGCTTAAATCAAAATCAGTTCTTGAATGAATACCCTCCAATTCTTTAAAACCGAATGGAAAATTAAATTCTATATCACAGGCAGCATCGGCATAATGGGCTAATTTGTCATGGTCATGAAAACGATAGCTTTCGTCTCCCAACCCTAAAGATTTATGCCATTTTAAACGCGCTTCTTTCCAGTAATCATACCATTCAGCTTGTGTTCCTGGTTTGATGAAAAACTGCATTTCCATTTGTTCAAACTCTCGCATCCTAAAGATAAACTGTCTGGCAACAATTTCATTTCTAAACGCTTTTCCAGTTTGAGCTATACCAAACGGAATTTTCATACGTCCTGTTTTTTGCACATTTAAGAAATTTACAAAAATACCTTGTGCAGTTTCTGGGCGTAAATATAAATCCATTGCACTTTCAGCAGAAGCTCCAAGCTTGGTTCCAAACATTAAGTTGAACTGTTTTACATCAGTCCAATTTCTGCTACCTGTTAATGGGTCTGCAATTTCAAGTTCTTCAATAAGGGCTTTCACATCGGCTAAATCTTCATTCTCCAAAGACTTGCCCATTCTTGCCAGTGTTTTGTCTATTTTTTCTTGATAACCTAAAACTCTTTGGTTTGTAGAAACAAATTCCTCTTTATTAAAAGCATCACCAAAGCGTTTTGCCGCCTTTGTAACTTCTTTATTGATCTTTGCTTCAATCTTTGCACAGTAATCTTCTATTAAAACATCTGCGCGATATCTCTTTTTAGAATCCTTGTTATCAATTAAAGGGTCATTAAATGCATCTACATGTCCAGAAGCCTTCCATGTTGTTGGGTGCATAAAGATTGCTGCATCTATACCAACTATATTGTCGTGCATTTGTACCATGGCTTTCCACCAATAGTCACGTATGTTCTTTTTTAACTCTACGCCATTTTGTGCATAATCATAAACTGCACTCAAGCCATCGTAAATTTCGCTACTCTGAAACACATAACCATACTCCTTTGCATGCGAAATCACTTTCTTAAATTGATCGTCATTATTTGCCATGCTGCAAAAATATAAAACCACTTCAAACAAAAGGAGTGGATTAATAAATATTATTCATTTTTCTGATGCCGTTAAATTACCTATTTTTAAAATATTATTAATGACTATATGTTACGAATAGCAAAAAACCTTATTGATTTATTCTTTCCTAAAGTTTGTTATTCATGTAGTAATCTATTAACTGATTATGAAAAGTATGTTTGCACCAATTGTCGGCATGATTTACCAGTAACCAATTTTCATTTTAATAATGATGATTATGTTTTAAAGATCTTTTACGGTCGTGCAAAAATAGAACAAGCCACAGCATTATTACGTTTTAAAAAGAAAGGCATTGTACAACAACTTCTCCACAACTTAAAATACAGAGGTTATGAAGATATTGGATTGTTTCTTGGAGATTGGTTGGGTGAAGAATTAAAAACTATTGAAGACTATAAAACTATTGATACGGTAATTCCTGTACCACTACACAAACAGAAACTCAAAAAAAGAGGTTATAACCAAGTGGCTAAATTTGGAAAACATATTGCACAAGCTTTAAATTGCCAATATTTAGACAATGTTCTTATAAAAGTCACACATACCGAATCCCAAGTGTTTAAAGGTCGTTTTGCACGTTGGAATAATAGTGATGAAATTTTTACCATTCAAAATAAGCATCTTATTGAAGGCAAGCACATTCTTTTAGTAGACGATATTATCACCACCGGAGCTACTATAGAATCTTGTGTTAATGTACTAAACCAAGCACAAAATTTAAAAATAAGTGTTGCCTCTATGGCAATTGCCGATTAACTTTTTCGTTAATAACAAATAAGTTGTTACTTTGTCTAAAAATCAATTCATATTAATGAATAAAGCCCTTTGCAATTTTATTTTTATAGCTATTATTAGCCTGGTGTTTATTAATTGTGCCAATCGTGGAACTCCGCAAGGAGGCCCAAAAGATATTGAACCTCCTAAAATTTTAAAATCTGAACCTGAAAACTTCTCAACCAATTTTACAGAGACTGAAATCAAAATTTATTTTAATGAGTTTATTAAAATTAAAGACCTGCAAAAGCAATTAATTATTTCTCCTCCAATGGATCCTCAACCAGAAATAACACCACTTGGAGGTGCCAACAAGTATATTACAATAAAAATAACCGATACTCTTGAAGCTAATACAACTTATGCTTTTAACTTTGGAAATAGTATTGTAGATAACAACGAAGAAAACCCTTATCCTTTTTACAGATATGTGTTTTCAACAGGAGACTATATAGACTCTTTAACTGTAAAAGGGCAGGTTTTTGATGCTTTGGAAAAACAACCCGATGATTTTGTTTCTGTTGTTTTGTATGAAGTGGATTCTACATTTACAGACTCTATTATTTACAAAAAACCTCCAAAATATGTCACCAATACGCTTGATAGTCTTACTACGTTTACCATAGAGAATATAAAAGCAGGTCAATATATGTTACTGGCACTTAAAGACGGGAATCAAGATTATAAGTTTCAGCAGAAGTTGGACAAAATTGGTTTCTACAAAAGCTTTATAAATGTTCCTACAGATTCTATCTATAACCTCAAGCTGTTTAAAGAAGATATAGAATTTAATGCAACAAGGCCAAGTTTGGTCTCTAGTGAAAAAATTGCGTTTGGATATGAAGGCGATTATCAAGGCATGAACATTAATATGCTTTCTGAAACACCTGAAGATTTTGAGTATACTATTACAAAGGATGAAAAAGCTGATACGCTTTACTATTGGTACAAACCAAAACTTGAAGTAGATTCTCTAGTATTTAATGTTACAAAGGATGATTTCACAAAAGATTTTACCTTAAAGATTAGATCTAAAGAACAAGATACTTTAAAAATCAATCCTAAAACAACGGGCAATATTAATTTTGGTGAGTCCTATAAGATTTCTGCCAGTACACCATTTAACGCTTTTGATGAATCTAAAATCTCTATCATGGATAAAGATTCTCTGGCAGTGGATTTTAAAACCTCTTTTGATTCAATCACAAATATTGTGGCTTTAGATTTTGAAAAAACAGAAAGTAATAACTATAAAATTCAATTGCTGCCAAATAGTTTAACCGACTTTTACGGAGTTTCCAACGATACTTTAAACCTTTCTATAAGAACCAAAGCCTTTTCAGATTATGGTAATGTTCGTGTATCACTTCAAAATGCTAAATATCCTATTATTGTTCAATTAACGGATGAAAAAGGTGAAGTTAAAGCAGAACTATTTTCTGAAGAACCAAAGTTTTTTGACTTCAGATATGTATCTCCAGGTAAGTATCTTTTAAGAGTTATATTTGATGCCAATGGCAATAAAAAATACGACACAGGTAGTTACTTGAAAAAACTGCAACCAGAACGCGTTAGTTATTATCCTGAAATGATTGATGTAAGGGCAAACTGGGATGAAATTAGGGAATTTATTTTACTAGATTAAAACTGTCTCTATCATTTAGAAAACGGAGTTTGTTTCTGTAAAAACTCAAATGGCTTTTTTGCAAAGTAACCACTTCTACTTGTTCTCTATTCGGTTTAATAGTGGTCATTGTATTACCTAAAACATCATACACTGCAGAATGTCCAATATATTCGTTTTGTTCTTTATCAAGTCCAATTCTATTTACACCAATACAATAACTCATATTTTCTATAGCACGTGCTTTGAGCAACGTATCCCAAGCATTAATTCTTGGTTTTGGCCAATTGGCAACAAAAATCAAAGCATCATAATCATCAACATTTCTTGTCCATACAGGAAACCTTAAATCGTAACACACCAAAGGGAACAATTTCCATCCTTTATAGTTGACTATTAATTTTTCTGTACCAGCTGTAAAGACTTTATCTTCTCCTGCATAAGTAAAGGTGTGCCTTTTATCATAATGCTCTAGAGTTCCGTTTGGATGAGCAAATATTAACCGGTTATAATATTTTTTATTTTCTTCAATAATAATACTTCCGACAATAGCAGTGTTTTTTTCATTGGCAACAGTCTGCATCCATTCAACAGTTTTGCCATTCATACTTTCAGAATTATCTTTAGCATTCATTGTAAAGCCCGTTGTGAACATTTCAGGAAGTATAATAAGGTCGACAGGCTGTAGTATGCTTTCAATTTTTTCCTTAAAATTTTTACGATTTTTTTTTCGATCTTCCCAAACCAAATCAGTTTGTATAAACGCTATTTTTAACTCTTCTTGCATATACTCTAATGTATCAAATTTTATTTAAAATTTCAGCTGCTTTCTTTAAAGTATCATCTTTTTTTGCAAAACAAAATCGCAACACTTTTTCATCTAAATTATCTTCATTGAAAACAGATATAGGTATTGAGGCAAGACCAAAATCTATTGTTAATCTATTCGCAAATTCTATATCTTTTTCGTTTGAAATACCTGAATAATCCAACATCATGAAATAGGTGCCTTTGGATGGAATTACTTTAAATCTTGAGTCCTTAATCATATTAGTAAACAGATCTCGCTTCTTTTGGTAAAATTGTGATAGCTCCAAATAATGATTAGGTTCTTTCAAATATTCTGAAAGTGCAATCTGTATAGGATGATTTACCGAAAACACTGTGAATTGATGCACTTTTCTAAATTCTTCCACCAATTCTTCTGGCGCACAACAATAACCCATTTTCCAGCCTGTATTATGAAAGGTCTTACCAAATGACGCAACCAAAAAACTTCTGGATTTTAAATCTGGGAACAAACACACACTTTGATGTTTTTCTTCATCAAAGATTATATGTTCGTAAACCTCATCACTTAAAACAATTATATTCGTATTTCTTGTAATGTCTTGCAATTGCAACAGGTCACTTTCTGAAAAAATAGTAGCGCAAGGATTTTGTGGCGTGTTTATGATAATCATCTTGGTATTATCATTAATTCTTTGTTTAACACCATTCCAATCTATCTTATAATCTGGAGCTTTTAACTGTATTGGCACAACTGTTCCTCCATTTAATTGAACTGTTGGTTCATAACTATCATAAGCAGGTTTGAATATAATAACCTCATCGTTTGGTTTTATAAACGCTGAAATGATGGAATAAATGGCTTGGGTCGCACCAGAGGTTATTGTAATTTCTGTTTCAGGGTAATAGGTTGAATTGTATAGAAAATCCAGCTTCTTGGCAATGGCTTCTCTTAATGGTAAAATACCTGGCATTGGTGCATACTGGTTGTAACCAGAATTCATTGCTTGCGAAACCAAATCAATAAGTTTAGAATTGCTTTTAAAATTTGGAAATCCTTGAGATAAGTTAATGGCTTTGTGCTTGTTTGCCAAAGCTGTCATTTTTGCAAATATAGAGAGTTGAACTTGTGGAAGTTTTGAAATGTGATTCATGCATTAAAGATAATCACTTCTTATAAAGTGATTCAAAAATAGCACGAATTAAATTATCTTTTTATCTGTAGATCATCAACCTTTTCAATTACAGAAATAATAGTTTTTACAGCTTCTATATAAAATTCAGGATTTATATTCTCATAATCATCTGTTGGTTTATGATAGTCTTTGTGATCTTCTACGCCAAAGTACAAAAACGGAATTCCTTTTTTATAAAAAGAGGCATGGTCTGAAGAATGCGTCCAATCGTTTCTCCAATCCTTTTTATTATCGTGTCCTGTAACCAGTTTAATTTTATTTGAATGTTTTGTTTTTAAGATTACTTCTTTAAGCATTTTAGAGTAGCTTGTGCCAACAGCAAATAATTCATTTTTATCACTTCTGCTTATCATATCAAGGTTAATATTAATCATGATATTCTTTAGTGGTACAATCGAATTTTTCACAAAGTGCTTTGAACCTTTCAAGCCTAACTCTTCACCATCAAAAGCTGCCAGTATTACAGAATGTTTAGGTGGATATTTTCTAAAATATTCGGCAAAACTAAACAACGCACTTAATCCTGAAGCATTATCGTCTGCACCATTATATATAGTACCTCTTTTAATGCCTTCGTGATCATAATGTGCACTAATCACAATATAGCTTTTAGGAAAAGTAGTCCCATGTATTAGACCCAGAACATTAACAGCATGATAATTTTTTCCTTTATCCAAAAACGAAAATGGTTGTTCATAATTTTTCCCAAGAGATTTAACATCCAAAGATTCAAATGCATTGATAATATACTTTTTAGCCTTTACAGCTCCTTGAGTTCCTGTTCTTCTACCTTCAAAGTTATCTGAAGAAAGGTTTTTAATGTTTTGAAGTAACGTTGTTTGGTTAAATAATGTTACATCACATTCCAATTGTAAGGAATCGTTTTGTGAGAAACAAAAACTATATATAAAAAATAGTAGTATAGTAAAATACCTTGTGCTATTAATCTGCATGTCTTAAAAAATTGGGACGGCAAAGCTAAAAAAAATCTCAAGTATAAACTTGAGATTTAACTAAATATTTTAATTGTTTTTATTTATTTTAAACTGGCTTTCATTAACTCTCTGTTCATTCTAGCAATGTTTTCTAAAGAAATGCCTTTGGGGCATTCTATCTCACAAGCTCCAGTGTTTGTGCAATTACCAAAACCTTCCAAATCCATTTGAGTAACCATATTCTTAACACGATCTGCAGCTTCTACTTGTCCTTGTGGTAATAAGGCATATTGGCTCACTTTTGCGCCTACAAATAACATTGCCGAAGAGTTTTTACAACTTGCCACACAAGCACCACAACCAATACATGTCGCAGCATCCATTGCTTCGTCTGCTGCGTGTTTAGAAATGGGAATTGCATTGGCATCTTGAGTATTTCCAGAAGTATTTACCGAAATATAACCTCCTGCTTGTTGTATACGTTCAAAAGAACTTCTATCAACCACCAAATCTTTTATTACTGGAAATGCTGCTGCTCTAAAAGGCTCAATAGTTATGGTATCTCCATCTTGAAACATACGCATGTGCAATTGGCAGGTTGTAACACCTCGATCTGGGCCATGGGCTTCTCCGTTAATATACATAGAACACATTCCGCAGATGCCTTCTCGACAATCATGATCGAAAGCAACAGGTTCTTCACCAGAATTCACCAACTGTTCGTTTAAAACATCCATCATTTCTAAAAATGACATGTGCTCTGAAATTTCAGTTACTTTATAATCTACCATTTGACCCTTTGATTTTGAGTCTTTTTGTCTCCAGATTTTTAATGTAAGATTCATTATTTTAGTTTATTAGCCAATAGGCAATAGTAAATTAGTTTATTTATCTATAGAATTTATAAAGGCATTTAACATTTTACTTTCTTCGGTTATTAGACCTTGTATTTTATTAAAACTTTCTGTTGAAATAAAATTTAATTCTTTTTGTAATTATAATTTGTGTTTCAAGTTCTAAAAGAGATCCTCTGGAATATTTTAGAAACTGAATATAATTCTTTGTATATTTTCTTCCCCAACCTTCAGCAATATTTGATGGAATTGAAACGGATGAACGTTTAATTTGACTTTGAAGACCATATAATTCATCAACAGGAATTTCTTTGCATATTAAATAAACTTCCTTAACAATTTCTATTCCTTTTTGCCAAATCAATAGGTCTTTATACGTTTTAACCTCTTTCATCTTATGGCTTTTGCCTAATGACTTAATATATTACTTATAAGAACGCTGTTTCAATTCAATATCAACAAACTCTAATTCTTCTTTATGTAATACTGCATCACTTGGTTCTCCTTTATATTCCCAAGCTGCCACATATGCATATTCTTTATCTTTTCTTTTGGCTTCGCCTTTTTGCTCGCCATCCAACTCTACTGATTCTTCTCTAAAGTGACCACCGCAAGATTCATTTCTTTCTAATGCGTCTTTGGCAAAAAGTTCTCCCAGTTCAAGAAAATCCGCAACACGTCCTGCTTTTTCCAATTCAGGGTTCATTTCGTTTGCTGTTCCCGGTACTTTTACATCTTTCCAGAATTCTTCTCTAATTTCTTTAATTTCAGAGATGGCTTCTTTTAGGCCTTTCTCATTACGTGACATTCCAACTTTGTCCCACATTACTTTACCTAATCTTTTATGGAAATAATCAACAGATTTAGTTCCATTGTTATTGACAAAGAAATTAATTCTATCTGTCACTTCTTTTTCGGCCTCATCAAATTCAGGCGTATCGGTTGGAATTTCTCCTGTTCTGATGTCGTTAGACAAATAATCACCGATAGTATAAGGCAACACAAAATAGCCATCAGCCAAGCCTTGCATTAAAGCA
>DATGBV010000068.1:0-7780 GCA_035312485.1 Flavobacteriaceae bacterium
CAGAAATTAAGGTTTGTTTTTCTTTTCTTCCTTTGTCAAGCTGAACAACTTGTATTCCATATAAAAAAAGTTTTAAAATGTTAGAGCGTAAAACATTATGCAAATCTGCAACAGCATCAATTTTTAATTCTTTCAATTCCTTTGAGAGTTTATATAGGCCTAAAATACCTTTGTGTTTTCCTTTTACATCTGCAGAAAAGATTTCAACATTTTTTAAATCTTTAAAAAATGGTTTAAAAAATTCTCTAGTTAAAACAGTAAGTTTAATATCTGGGTATTGTTCTTGAAAAGCTCTTAAAACTGGAACTGTCATAGCTGCATCTCCCATGGCAGAAAGACGAATGACAAGTATATGTTTTGAATTATGCATCCCGAGAATTCGAGTAAGTTATTTCTGTCCTCTCAACACAGGATTCAACTCATCATCATTGTACATCTTCATTTGTTTGTAGACTTTCATGTATTTATCTCCGTTTTCAATATCCTTAAGAAGTGTATCAATAGCAGACGATAGGTCTTGTCTTTGTTCTAATAAAACATCAAGTTTAGATTGACATGTAGCTCTATGGGCATCAGAAGCATCAACTCGAGTAGCTTCTTCGTTCATGTGATAGATTTTTAATGCTAAAATGGATAATCTATCAATTCCCCAAGCTGGGCTTTCTGTATTAATAGTTGCATTATCTTTTGGAGTTACATCTTTGTACTTTTCCAAAAAATAACTATCTATATATTCTACCATATCTGTTCTATCCTGATTTGAAGCATCAATCTGGCGTTTTAATTTTAATGCTGCAACTGGATCAATATTCGGATCACGAATAATGTCTTCATAATGCCATTGCACTGTGTCTATCCAACATTTTCTATACAACAAATGCTCAATAAGTTGAGTTTTTTCATCATATATGTTTTGAAAAGGTTGGTCAACAGTATTTATTACATGATACGTTTCAATAACGTTTTGAAAAATTACATTGGCTTTACTTGAAAACATTGCTTGCTAAATTTAGATGCAAATATAAGTCTATTTACTTAACTTTACGATTGTAAAATATCTCAAACGCCTATGCATATTCACAATTTATCTAAAGAAAATTCTGTTCTAAATACCTTTTTATCGGAAATGAGAGATTCTAAAACCCAAAAGGACAGTATGCGTTTTAGAAGGAATATTGAACGCATTGGTGAACTCCTTGGATATGAATTAAGTAAAGTTTTGAATTATAAAACTTCAACTATAAAAACTCCTTTAGGAAATGCAAATATGATGACGCTTGACGATGACATTGTATTGTGTTCAATATTGAGGGCTGGCGTGCCATTACACAATGGGTTGTTAAACTATTTTGATGATGCACAAAATGCTTTTATTTCAGCTTACAGACATCATAAACATGATCCGGAAAGCTTTGAAATTGTTGTAGAATACCTTGCGTGCCCAAATCTTGAAAACAAAACCTTGATTCTTGCTGACCCAATGTTGGCTACAGGGCAATCTATGGTGGCTACATTTGAAGCATTAAAGCCTTTTGGAAAAGTAAAAAACCTTCATTTGGTAAGTGTTATTGGAGCACAAGCTGGTGTTGATTATGTTGAAAATCACTTTAGAGAAGATACGCATTTATGGATAGCTGCAATTGACAAAAACTTAAATGACAAAGGTTATATAGTTCCTGGTTTGGGTGATGCTGGAGACTTGGCTTTTGGAGAGAAACTACAGAATTAGTAATACAATTGGTGAAATAATTAAAATTAAGAGAAATATTTCTTTAAACCATTTTTCCTGAATAGTTTCAATATAATTTGCTACTACAATTGCAAGTGTTGGAAAAAGAAACAGGAATTCGCTTCCGTTTTTTTCTGGCGCAATTATCATGATTACAAAAGCAATGGCTAAACTTATAAATATTGCTTTAAAAATTGGTCGAAACTTTTTCATTCTTTTTCTTATTGAAGCTAAATAAAAAATAGATGACCAGATTCCAAATGACAATAAAATAGTTGTAGCAATAATAATTTTGTAAGAATTAAAATTGCTGTAATCAAAACTAACATCTGGCAAAACATTTATTACTCCAAAAAAATCACCATTAAAAATTATAGAATACGATATTACTATTAAAAATACTGTAATTAGTCCAGTAAATGGCACTATCCAGTTTTTAATTTTATTATCAGTGAATAGTAATAGAACAGCATAAATTAGAATAAAGAAAAGAATTGCCCAAAAATAGAAAAGCGAAGCAATAGCAACCCAAAAAGAAGCATCAAATAATTTCTTTTTTAAACTAACTTGAGATCGTAAACTTAATGTTCTTCTTAAAGCGAGAAGTATGAAAAAGTTAGAAACAATTATTCTATCGCTCAATAAAGATTCAGGTAGTAACAGTAAAAACAAACTATACAATAAGATTTCGTAGTTGTTTTTTTGTGTCAAGTTGTTTTTACCAACAATAAAATTTAAGGTTAGAATTGAAAAATAACATATTCCAAAAATTACAGTTTTTTCAATTGCTAAATTGAGATTAAATCCTCCATCGTTTAACTTTAAATTGGCAATAATATAAGCCGAAAGCGAAATAAAAAATACAACTATAAAGTTTATTGGTTTAGATTTACTAAAAATGCTTGTAATCATTAAGTGTTTTTGTATTTTTGTAAGGTAAATATACTACAGATGAAAGATTTTTTTTACGCAATACAAGATTTATTTGTTGATTATCTTTTTTGGCCTTTTGATTTTTTAAGAGAATTAGCTTTAGACAATTGGTGGTTATCCAACATTGTTTCTTGGATTCTTACATTAATCTGTCTAGTTGCTTTTGTTTATTGGATGAAACAATTAAAGGACTACAATGACAATAATGAAGAAGACAAGAGTGTAACTGCACACGATTATTTATAAGTCGAAACCAATATCTTTACGATAATACATCTTATCAAAATGTAGTTTTTCTATGTTTTGATAAGATTTTTTTAGTGCCTCTTTGTAGGTATTTCCATAACTCGTGATTGCCAACACGCGACCTCCTGAAGTAACAATTTTCTCGTCTTTTAAATTTGCTCCTGCATGAAATGCAATTGAATCCTCAATGTTTTCAAGCCCTGTTATTTCTTTCCCTCTTTCATAAGCTTCAGGATAGCCTCCAGAAACTAACATCACTGTAGTAGCGGCACGATCATCAATTTCAATGTCTATTTTATCTAGTGTTTGATTAGCAATAGCTTGAAAAATTTCAACAATATCATTTTTTAGTCTTGGTAAAACGACTTCTGTCTCTGGATCACCCATTCTAACATTGTATTCAATAACTTTAGGGTCATCGCCAACTTTTATTAAACCGATAAAAATAAATCCTTTGTATGGTAAATTATCTTTTTGAAGTCCTGAAATTGTTGGTTTAACTATACGGTTTTCAATTTTATCAAGAAATTCTTTTGTAGCAAATGGCACTGGAGAAACAGCTCCCATTCCTCCTGTATTTAAACCTGTATCGCCTTCTCCTATACGTTTGTAATCCTTTGCTGTTGGCAGTATTTTATAATTTTTGCCATCTGTTAGTACAAAACAACTCAATTCTATACCATCCAAAAATTCTTCTATAACTACTTTAGAACTTGCATTACCAAATTTAGCATCAACCAGCATATTTTTTAATTCGGTTTTAGCTTTGTTTAAATCATTTAAAATAACAACGCCTTTTCCAGCAGCCAATCCATCTGCTTTTAATACATAAGGAGGCTTAAGGGTTTCTAAAAAAGTATAGCCTTCTTCAACATTATTTGTGCTAAAGCTTTTATAGGCTGCTGTAGGAATATTGTGTCTAAATAAAAACTCTTTTGCAAATTCTTTACTTCCCTCTAAAGTAGCAGCAGCTTTTTTAGGACCAATAACAGCAACGCTTTTTAAATCTTCATCATTTAAAAAGAAATCGTGAATGCCTTGTACCAATGGGTCTTCGGGACCAACAACAACCATGTCAATTCCTTTTTCAAGAACAACTCTTTTTATAGAAGGGAAATCTGTAACACTTATAGGTAGGTTTTCAGCTATTTCGACAGTTCCAGAATTTCCTGGTGCTACATATAATTTTTCACATAATGGGCTTTGATCTGTTTTCCAGGCAAATGTGTGTTCTCTTCCTCCAGAACCAAGAATTAAAATTGTCATGTATTGTAGTTTGGGCAAAAATAATTGCTTTTGCGCTTAAAAAACAATTATTTTACAAAAACATAAAATCATTTTTTCTTTTGAATCTATTTGACCTTTCGTTGCAAATGAATGGATTCCCAATTAAAAGGGCAAAACGTTTCTTGAACAGTATTCAAAATTTAAAAGAAAATGATTTTGAATACTATACTGAAACTGCCAAAAAAGAAATCCTTTCCTATCATTTAAAGGAAAATCCGTTTTATAAATCTTTTGCTAAAAATGTTAGCATTAATGATTGGAATACTGTTCCTGTGATGACAAAACGCGATTTGCAGAAACCATTAAAGGAAAGATTATCCAAGGATTTCACTGTTAAAAATGTGTATGTCAATAAAACGTCTGGTTCTTCAGGTGACCCGTTTATTTTTGCTAAAGACAAGTTTTGCCATGCTTTAACGTGGGCTGTTATTCAAAACAGATTTGCATGGTATGGGTTAGATTTCAATACACACAAACAAGCTCGATTTTATGGTATTCCGTTAGATAAAAAAGGGTATTATAAAGAACGTATAAAGGATTTTTTTAGTAATCGTGTTCGGTTTTCGGTTTTTGATTTAAGCGACGTCGCATTTGAAAAAGTGTTGCATAAGTTTAAAACAACTAAATTCGATTATATGAATGGCTATACAAGTCCAATAGTTCAGTTTGCTAAATTTTTACAAAAAAAAGATATTGTTCTAAAGAACGTTTGTCCAACACTTACAGTTTGCTTTGTAACCTCTGAAATGCTATTTGAAACAGACAAAACATTATTACAAAAATCCCTTGGTGTCCCTATAGTTAATGAATATGGAGCTTCTGAATTGGATTTAATCGCATTTGAAAATTCTGAAAATGACTGGCAAATAAACAATGAAACTTTATATGTTGAAATACTTGATAATCAAAACAATGTTTTGCCATTTGGCCAAGAAGGTCGTGTTGTAATAACGTCTCTTTATAATAAAGCCAATCCATTTATTAGATACGATATTGGTGATATTGGGGTGCTCTCTGAAAAAAGCACTGTTAAAAAACCTATATTAAAAACTTTAGTTGGAAGGACAAATGATATTGCAAGTTTGCCAAGTGGTAAAAAAGCTGCTGGATTGACTTTTTACTACATTACCAAAAGCATAATTGAAGATGATGGTCTTATCAAGGAATTTGTCATTGAGCAATTAAAGCTTGATACTTTTAAAATTATTTATTCTGGAGAAAAGGAAATTTTGGAGGAGAAAAAAGAAAAAATCATAACAGAAATGGAAAACTATCTAGAAAAAGGGCTTCATATTGTTTTTGAAAAACAGGATAAAATAGAACGTTTAAAAAGTGGTAAATTGAAACAGTTTGTCTCTTTAATAAAATAACCTAATGAACATAACTATTGTAGCTGGTGCACGACCAAACTTTATGAAAATTGCTCCTGTAATTGAAGCAATAGAGAAAAAGATTGCACTTGGTCTTAATCTCAATTACAGATTGGTTCATACAGGACAGCATTATGACAAAAACTTAAGTGATACTTTTTTTAAAGAGCTTAACATTCCTTATCCAGACATAAATTTAGATGTAAAAAGTGGCACGCAATCTGAACAAACAGCTGCTATAATGATTGGTTTTGAAAAAGAATTACAAGAAAACCCTTGTGATTTAGTAATAGTTGTTGGAGATGTAACTTCTACAATGGCATGTACAATAGTTGCAAAAAAAGCAGGTATAAAAGTGGCTCATATTGAAGCTGGAATTCGATCTGGAGACATGACTATGCCAGAAGAAATAAATAGGATAGTTACAGATAGTCTGACAGATTATTTTTTCACAACTTCAATTCATGCTAATGAAAACCTTAAACGTTTAGGTGTCCGAGAAGATCAGGTGTTTTTCGTTGGTAATGTCATGATAGATACCTTATTGAAAAACAAATCCAGATTTAAACCTCCCAAAATCTGGGAAGAATTGAATCTACAGAAAAGAAAATATTTAGTACTAACACTACATAGGCCTAGTAATGTTGATGAAGAAGAAGAATTTGAAGCTTTATTGAATCAAATTATTTCATTAAGCCAAAACTATCATATCATTTTTCCTGTTCATCCAAGAACTAGAAAAATAATTGAAACCCTTCATTTAAATTTTAATACGCTTCATTTAATAACGCCTTTAGGTTATTTAGAATTCAATTATTTGGTGAAAAATTCACTAGCTGTTTTAACAGATTCTGGTGGTATCACAGAAGAAGCAACTGTAATGAACGTACCATGTATAACATTGAGAGAAACCACCGAAAGACCTGAAACATGTGACATTGGAACAAATATTCTGGTCGGGAATAATCCTGAAAAAATCACTGAAGCCTTTAAAACATTGTTTTTAGGAAATTGGAAACAAGGGCAAATCCCAGAACTTTGGGATGGACAATCTGCACAACGCATTGTAAATCATTTGATTGAAATATTTAAGGTCAAGTGAAAGAAATACTTATTATAACAAGTTATTATCCTCCAGAAATTGGAGCCGCTTCTAATAGAATGTTTCAATTGGCCAATGGGTTAAAAAAGCATGGATTTAAAGTTTCAGTCATTACGCCTTTACCAAATTACCCAACCGGTAAAATTTTTGAAGACTATAAAAATAAATTCAGGGTTAGTTCTAAAGAAAACGGTATTCAGGTTCATCGGCTTTGGATTTATGCAAGCAATTCTAAAAATAAATTTGTTCGATTATTTGCAATGCTTTCTTATAGCTTCAGCTTAATGTGGTTCTATCTATGGAATAAAATCCCTCAAACAGTTATTGTTCAATCGCCACCATTACTTGTTGCTTTCACAAGTATGCTATTTTTAAGATCTAAAAAAAGAAGGCTTATTTTAAATGTTAGTGACTTATGGCCTATAGCTGGATTAGAATTAGGAGTTTTTAAAATGAATTTTGGATATAAGTTACTAGAAAGAATAGAAAGATTCAATTATAAAAAAGCTAATTTGGTTTTAGGACAAAGCGAAGAAATCCTGTCTCACATATCTTCAATGCTGTCTCAAAAAGAAACTTTTTTATATAGAAATTATCCAGATTTTGAATCGCCAAAAATTGAATTTAATAATACGGATGAAAAAACAATCAAGCTGGTTTATGCTGGCTTATTGGGTGTTGCTCAAGGCATTTATAAACTTTGTCAAGAGTTAGATTTCAATACTATTGAATTTCATATTTATGGCTCTGGGTCTGAACAAAATAAAATAGAGAACTTCATTTCAAAAAATAAAGACATTCCTATATTTTATCATGGCGAATTGAAGAGAGTAGACTTGCATAGCGAATTAATGAAATATGATGTAACTATTATTCCATTGCTAAATCGAATTTATGGTTCGGTACCTTCCAAAATATTTGAATATGCTCGTTTAGGTCTGCCTATGATTTATTTTGCTGGTGGCGAAGGAGAAAAAATTATTAAAAAATTTAAATTAGGTTGGATTGCCAGATCAGGTGACTATGAACAACTGAATAAAGTAATTTCCCAAATTCAATGTCTTGAGTTAAATTCTGAACTAAACCACAAAATCAAAAAAACCGCTTTGAAAG
>DATGBV010000069.1:0-4094 GCA_035312485.1 Flavobacteriaceae bacterium
TCTGCAATGAGTAACATTAATTCACTAATGGATTTTTATATTACTAATTCTGATGGCACTTCAAATTATGTCATTTTGCAGGATTATATAGAAGGTGCTGACCAAGGTGATGTCAGGATTCTATTATTGAATGGTGAACCTGTAGGAGCTATGAAACGTGTTCCTGGCAGTGATGATCATCGTTCTAATGTTTCTGCTGGCGGTTCAGTACAAAAACACAATTTAACAAAAGCCGAAATAGCGTTATGTAAGCAAATAGGACCAAAATTGGTCAAAGATGGTTTATACTTTGTTGGGATTGATGTTATTGGAGGCAAGTTGGTTGAGGTCAATGTGATGTCACCTGGAGGTATTACTTATATGAATAAAGTATATAAAAGTAAGGTGAAGGTAGAAGAAAAAGTCATTGATTTTTTGGAGAGTAAAGTGCTGGATAACCTTGAAGCCTTTAACAGACGTTCACGTCTTCGTAAAACTGTAGAGGATGCATAACTATGAAAGAGAACGTTTTTCTTACTCAACCCATTGTTTCTGCTAGATGGTTACAAGATAATTTAAATGCACCAAATCTTGTTATTTTAGATGCCTCTTTTCCACAACCTGAAGAACAAATACCAAAGACTCGTTATTTTGATATTAAGAAAAAATTCAGTGATATAACTGCACCTTTTCCAAATACACTTCCCTCCGAAAAGCAATTTATTGAAGAAGCTAGAAAACTTGGCATTAATAAGAATAGTGCAATTGTAGTCTATGATGACAAAGGAATTTATTGGAGCGCAAGGGCTTGGTACATGTTCAATACTTTTGGTCACACTAATATTGCTGTTTTAAGTGGAGGACTTCCAGAGTGGAATAGATTGGGTTTTAAAACCGAACCCAAAAAAGAATATGATGTAGAATATGGAAGTTTTGCAGGAACTTATAATCCAACTTATTTTAAGTTTTTTGATGATGTAAAAGCAGAATCTCAAAACAGGTCTCATACTATTGTTGATGCGCGTTCAGAAAATAGGTTTAGAAGTCTTGAGCCAGAACCAAGAGAAGGCTTGCGACGTGGTACAATTCCAAATTCTATTAATTTGCCATATACCAAATTACTGGATAAGGGTTGTTTAAAACATAAAGAAGAACTGAAACATATTTTCAAACCTTTGGTTGAATCAGAAAGTCCAGTAACTTTTTCTTGTGGTTCAGGTATTACAGCCTGTGTATTGGCTTTAGGTGCAAAAATAGCTGGCTACAACAATATTTCAGTTTATGATGGTTCTTGGACAGAATGGGGAAGTTTAATTAAAGAATAGCATCGATGCAAAAACTTTCGGTACAGGAGATAATCAATAAAATAAATAACGAAGAGATCTTTGATGCTGTTTCGGAAGATTATTCATTCACTATAAAAATTGATAAATATGTGCATTATGCCTGTGCTGCTATTCATGATGGTCATCAATTCAGAAAGGAACTTTGGGATAACTGTTTGCATACAGAATATGAACGTTGGTATGAAGAAGATCCATTTACAAAGACCATGGTAAAATCGCATCCTATAGTCATTGCTGGTTGTGATTCACGCTTTGAATACGATCTCAATCGTGCGCCAGAAGAAGCAGTCTTTGAAACGGCTTGGGGCAAACAACTGTGGAAAAAGCCATTACCAGAAGACATGAAAGCCAGAAGTCTCAAAAAGCATACATCATTTTTTAGAGTAACTGAAGCCTTGATCTCTAAATTAGAAGAGAAATTTGGCGTTTGTATTGTTTACGATATGCATAGCTATAACTGGAGACGTTGGGACAGAGAAGTACCTACTTGGAATTTAGGCACAAGTAATATTGATAATGATAGATTTGGATACGATATTGAACAATGGAGACAAAGCCTTTCTGAAATTAATTTTCCAGGTAAAATTATATCGACATCAAAGATTAACGATACATTTTATGGTAATGGTTATTTCTTGAAATTTATTACCAAAACATTTAAAAATACATTAGTTTTGGCAACCGAAATTGCAAAGGTCTATTGTCATGAATATGACCAGATAATTTATCCTGAAGTGGTTGCAGCTGTTGAAGAAGAATTGAAAATCCGTTTGCCAGAACACGCTTCATTGTTTTACCAAAAGCATTCAAAGTAAATGATAGAACAAAAGCTTATTGAAAAACACCAAAGCTTATTTGATATAGATGCCAATCTAAACAGATTGGTAAAGAATATTGAACTACTTAACTATATCAACCCATTAAACATTGAAAGTGAGAAGAAACAATTTTTTACTTCAAAATTTAAGCATAACCCAGATTTCCGCTATCCAAAGTTAAGATTTAATGGCTATAAACTTCATAGATTATTTTACTCACAACGCTTGGAGCGTATTGAAGATGAAGACATAAGGAAGTTGTATGAAGATATCATTTATGAATATTCTGGTCTTATAGAGTGTATTGAAACCATAAACCAAGGCAGGAAATTCTATTTTAATAGTCTTAAAAGCTTTGGTACACCAACAGAGGTCGATATTGAAAATGCCAAGTTCATTCTTCGGTTTGATGATTCAGATTTTGATGAAGATATGCTTCCAATGTATAACGCTGATGAGGCAAAAAGTTATTTTGAAGAATTTTCAAAACAATATGACTTTAAATATAACATAAAGCTTTCTACAAATATTTCGGCAGCAGCCATGGTGCTTAACAATAAACAAACTTTAGTATTAAAAAAGAACCATAAGTTTAGTAAAAACCAACTAAAAGTATTGGCCAATCATGAAATAGGAGTGCATTTGGTCACGACGTTTAATGCTCTGGAACAACCTCTTAAGGTATTTTCCAACGGTTTTCCAAACAATGTAGAAACCCAAGAAGGTCTTGCTGTATATTCAGAGTATATGTCAGGCTGTTTGACTTTAACACGTTTAAAAGAATTGGCTTATCGCGTTATGGCTGTAGATAGTTTAATAAAAGGATATTCGTTTGCCGAGACTTTCGATTTATTGGTCAATCAATACAAACTCAACAAGCATAAAGCCTTTGTTGTTACATTACGCGTGCATAGAGGAGGAGGTTTTACCAAAGACCATTTGTATCTCTCTGGTCTGAAGAAAGTATTTCAGTTTGCTAAATCTGGAACAGATAATCTTAATAACTTGCTTTCAGGAAAAGTATCTTTAGAATACTTACCTACCATAAAAAAACTTCAAGAATTTGGTTTGGCAACGCCTTCAAAATATATTACAGATTCTTACCAATCAAATAAAGAGCTTAATAGAAACTTGGATTTTATTTTAAAGAGTCTGAAGTAAATTATGGTAAAAAATCTTCTTTTTCTATTCATATCTATTTTAACCATTCCTATCAACGGACAAAATATTCAGGTAGATCAGAGTAATAGTTACAATTTGTTTGGTGAAGTTTTAAAAAAATCAAAAGATATAAAGTACGGAGAGATAGTTGAACAGTATAACGACTATATAAGCAAACATCCAGATAATATAGCAGTAAAGGTTTACAGATGCAGATTTATTGGGTCTGCTTATTACGATGAGTATGATGACTATGATACAAATTACGAAGAAACTGAAAAATGTATTGAAGAACTGTACAGCCAATATCCTGAAAACCCAGAAGTACTTCTCTATAAACTTGAATATGCTTATGGAGAAGAAAAGAAAGAACTTTTAAATGAAACAATTAGCCTGTATTATTCAGATAAGGACAAATGGAGTTATAATCAGGTAGCTTCTCTTTTTGAAATAGGAGCATATTATTATGTAGAAGAGAATGATTATAAGGCAATAGATTATGCTGAAAGAGCTGAAAAATTTAGTGACAGTCTTGACTTATCAATTTTAATTACCAATGCACAATTACGAGAAGGTAATCGTGATAAAGCTTTAGAAAGTATTTTATTTTCCTTATACAGAGATGGTGAGGCATGGCAATTGCAGGAAAAAGGAGAACTATTAATAGAATTGGATCAACATGATAAGGCTTTTGAATTATTTGAAAGAGCAAAACTAAAAGATAGCTTATATACAAGTAACACAGGCTTATATAAGATTTTTGTTGAAAACAGGAAATATGAAATTGCCA
>DATGBV010000070.1:0-4558 GCA_035312485.1 Flavobacteriaceae bacterium
AATAGAGAACCTTATACTATTGTTATTCCGCCACCAAATGTAACAGGTGTTTTGCATATGGGACACATGCTTAATAATACTATACAGGATGTACTTGTCCGTCGTGCACGTTTATTAGGTAAAAATGCATGTTGGGTACCAGGAACTGACCATGCTTCTATAGCTACAGAAGCTAAAGTTGTTGAAAAGCTGAAGAATGAGGGAATTAATAAATCTGATATTTCACGTGATGAATTTATTGAACATGCATGGCAATGGACACATAGACATGGAGGTATAATCCTTGATCAACTTAAAAAATTAGGAGCTTCATGTGATTGGAAACGTACAAAGTTTACTTTAGATGACGATTTGTCTGAATCTGTCATTGATGTATTTATAGATTTATACAAAAAGGGGCTGATCTATCGTGGAAACCGAATGGTAAATTGGGATCCTGTTGCAAAAACAACACTTTCTGATGAAGAAGTAATTCATGTAGAACGAACAGATAAGCTGTATTATGTAAACTATCAAGTTGAAGGAGAAGACAGTTTTGTAACTATTGCTACAACACGTCCTGAAACTATTTTAGGAGACACAGCAGTTTGCGTAAACCCTAAAGACAAACGCTTTAAACATCTTAAAGGAAAACATGTTATTGTACCTGTTTGTAATCGAGTTGTACCAATTATTCAGGACGATTATGTTGATACAGAGTTTGGTACAGGTTGTTTAAAAATTACACCTGCACACGATGTAAACGATAAAGAAATTGGAGAAAGACACAATCTTGAAGTTATTGATATTTTAAATGATGATGGAACTTTGAATAGTTATGGTTTGCATTTTCAAGGATTAGATAGAGAAGTAGCAAGGAAAGTAGTAGCCAAAGAGCTTGAAGCACTTGGTATATTAGTAAAGACTGAAGATTATACACACAAAGTTGGTACAAGTGAGCGTACTAAAGCTGTCATAGAGCCCAAAATTTCTGCACAGTGGTTTTTAAACATGAAGGATTTGGCAAAACCTGCTTTAGATAATGTGTTGAATGATACCATTCAGTTTCATCCAGCAAAGTTTAAAAACTCTTATAGAAATTGGATGGAAAATGTTCGCGATTGGAACATTTCTCGTCAACTGTTTTGGGGACATCAGATTCCTGCCTATTACTATGGCGAAGGTGTTAACGAATTTGTAGTTGCCAAAACCAAAGAAGAAGCACTTGCTTTAGCAAGACAAGTAACCAACAACCAACAACTATCAACCAATGATTTAACCCAAGAACCAGACGTATTAGATACCTGGTTTTCGTCTTGGTTGTGGCCAATTTCAGTTTTTGATGGCATAAGATATCCTGATAATAAAGAAATAAGTTATTACTATCCAACCAACGATTTGGTTACAGCACCTGAAATCATGTTCTTTTGGGTAGCTCGTATGATTATTGCTGGTTATGAATATCGTGACGAATTGCCATTTAAAAATGTGTATTACACAGGTATTGTTCGTGATAAGCAAGGGCGAAAAATGAGTAAGTCTTTAGGTAATTCTCCAGATCCAATTGAATTGATCAAAGAATATGGCGCAGATGGTGTGCGCGTTGGAATGTTAATGTGCTCGCCCGCTGGAAATGATTTGCCTTTTGACGAATCACTTTGTGGACAAGGAAAAGCTTTTGCTAACAAGGTATGGAATGCTTTTAGATTGATTAATGGTTGGGAAGTTGATGAAAGCATAGCTCAATCAAATTCCAGTAAAATAGCTTTAGAATGGTATGAAGCTAAATTCCAACTAACATTATTAACCATTGAAGACCATTTTAGCAAATTCAGATTGTCTGATGCGTTGATGGAAACCTATAAGTTAATCTGGAACGATTTTGCATCCTGGTTATTGGAGATTGTAAAACCAGCATACCAGCAGCCCATTGATGCTAAAACTTTAGAAAGTGTTATCGCTATTTTAGAAAATAATTTGAAGATTCTTCATCCTTTTATGCCATTTCTTACAGAAGAAGTCTGGCAATACATTTCTGAAAGAGCACCAGAAGAAGCGCTTATTATTTCAAAATGGCCAGATGCAAAAGAAGTTAATCAAAGTTTAATTTCTGAATTCGATTTTGTTCAAGATGTAGTTTCTGCTATCCGTTCTATTAGAAAAGAAAAGAACATAGCATTTAAGGACGCTATTGGTTTTTCGGTCATTAATAACGAAAATGTGAGCAATACGTTTGATGAGGTGATTTTAAAACTTGGTAATCTGGAAAACATCAATTATGTTACAGAAGCTGTTGATGGTGCTTTGACCTTTAGAGTTAAAAGCAATGAGTATTTTATACCAATGTCTGGAGCTATAGATGTTGAAGCTGAAATTAAAAAACTCACAGAAGAACTTAATTATACAGAAGGCTTTTTAAAATCTGTACAGAAAAAACTTTCTAACGAACGCTTTGTTAACAATGCACCAGAACAAGTGGTTGCCAGCGAAAAGAAAAAAGAGGCAGATGCTCTAGCAAAAATTGAAACACTCAAAGCAAGTTTGGCGAGTTTGGAATAAAATTTAATGCTATTTATTTCTAATGAATTTATTTTATCAATTGATTACTTTAAGTTTGGAATGAATATCATTCATAATAGTCATAAATATATTCTGTATCAATTATTTGATTGATACAGTAAATAGGATAGCCCTCATCATTATATTCGTAACTATATGAATATAATCCTTGTTTTGTAATATTATTAGGAGTAAATCCACCATGAAAAAGTGAAGGAATTCCATTTTTGCATTCAGAATAATAAATACTTTTATACAAGTCTTTTAAAGTATAGAAATAGGGATTCTTGTTCTGGTCATATAACAATGTTGAAACTTCATCAGGATTTCCCTGAACGTTTTCTTCCCATTTTATTTCAATAATATTGCCTTTATTGTCATAAACATACTTTTCTACTGAAAAGCCATTAAAAAATCCATTGTTTAAATCACGAAACTCTACTATTTTACCATTGTCATCAACGGTAAGTTGACTAAATGCAATCAACTCTTCATCAAAATAATAAACCGTTATTTTGTTAGAATCATAATTAAATTGATAATAATTTCCTGTTTCATTGTCAAATTCCTTGATTAGTCTCTTTTGACTGTCGTATTCATATGAAATATCTACAGTAGGATTTCTCAAGAAATTACTTTTACCAATTAAATTATCTTTCTCATCGTATGAATAATCCCCTTCAAAAAAACTAAATCCGCTTACTGAAGATATCTTGCCATTATTGTAGTAGAAAACTTCTGGCGGTTCATTTATTAAATCCAGATCAGCATATCTTCTCCCTTTAAAATATGAAATATCTTCAGTTAAGTTATCATCCGAACTACAAGCAGAAATAATTAACATTAAAGATAATAGTATAAGAAGTTTTAGTGTTTTCATTGCATTCTAAAATTAGAACATTTTTGTATGAAAGCCAAAATTATTGGTGAGGAAATTGTGACTGGTAAGGAGAAACCGTACAATAAACCTGATGGGATTTTTCATTACATTCAAAATGGCAATCACTTTCTATATAAAAAGTAATTCTTCACCAAATTTATATACTCGTGCTTGGCTTCGTCTTGAGAGATATTTTTTACCTGACACAATGCATTGGTCTTAAAAGCATTAATTATTGGTTTTCGGCTACTTGGTCTGCCATAATCGTTGGTGGCTTTTTTGTAATAGGCATATAGACGCAATAGAAAATCGGCAGGAAAAGGTTCTGTATGCGCATTAATGCGGCTTACTGCATCTTGAAATTCTTTATCTAACTCTTCAGTAGTCATGATACTTCGGCTATGACGCTTTCGCCACCACGAACTTTTTGGTTTAGTTTCACTTTAATATTGGTATCCAAAGGTAAAAATAAATCAGCTCTAGACCCAAATTTTATAAATCCAGAATCAGCACCTTGTATTACTTGGCTGTTCTCTTTGGCATAGTTTACAATACGCTTGGCCATAGCACCAGCAATTTGTCTGTAAAGCACTTTGCCAAAACTTTTGTTTTCTACAACAACGGTTGTACGCTCGTTTTCTTCGCTGGCTTTTGGGTGCCAAGCTACCAAATATTTTCCAGGATGATATTTGCTGTAAAGTATATTTCCACCAATGGGATAACGTGTTACATGCACATTGATCGGCGACATAAATACACTTACTTGCAAGCGTTTTTCGTTAAAATATTCTTTTTCAAAAACTTCTTCTATCACAACTACTTTGCCATCAACAGGAGCAACAACCTGATTATCGTTTATTTTGGTATGGCGCTTTGGATTTCTAAAAAATTGAAGAATTAAAAGGAAGAAGACCAAAAGCGTTATTTCCAGTAAAGTTTGTAGCCAATTTTGGGCAATAAAACCATCAATCAATAAAAACAATGTTACAACAAAGACCAATGTGAAAAATATAATTTTATGACCTTCTTTATGAAACATAATGTGTAATTCTTAAAAATAAATAAATAAATGGTGCTGCAAAAAGTATGCTATCCAGTCTATCCAACAAACCTCCATGACCAGGCATTATAACACCACTA
>DATGBV010000071.1:0-3202 GCA_035312485.1 Flavobacteriaceae bacterium
AACCAAATGCTGTTTAGCTAGACGTTTACTTTCTTTTTTATCTGGCAATGCTTGTTTTTTTATATTTACTACTACTTGATCACTTTCAATTTCTCCTTGTTCCAATTGATTCTCTATAACAGGTAATGCTTCATTAGAATCGTTGGTTTTTATTTTCTCTTGAGTGTCTACAATAATCGGTGTAGTATTTTCTAAATCATTTTCATCATTACCTAAAATGAAAAATAAAACACCAACAATACTTGCGGCTATACCAAACCACCATAAAGTAGTGTTTGGCTTTTTTCTGCCAAGTGTATCCAACTGTTCTGAAAGCTTATTCCAAGCTTTTTCTGTTGGTTTTATGGTTCTGTTTTCAAGCTTGTCTTTTATGTTTTCATCAAAATTATCTTGTGCCATAGCTTGTTTTGTTTAATTCATTAATCTGTTGTTGTAAAAGCTTTCTAGCTTTAAATAGTTGCGATTTTGAAGTGCCTTCAGAAATGTTCAACTTATTTGCAATTTCATGGTGCTTATATCCTTCTACTGCGTACATAATAAACACCATTTTGTATCCTGTTGGTAGTGCATCTACGCATTGTTGAATTTCATCCACATCATAAAAAGAGCTTTCTGAATTATAATCATCTTGGTTTATTTTTACTTCTTCCAGAGAAAACTCAACTTTTTTTTGTTGTCTTAAATAGGAAATAGATTCATTGGCCATAATACGCCTTATCCAACCTTCAAAACTGCCTTCATTTTTAAAAGCTTTTAAATTTGAAAACACTTTAAAAAAACCTTTGAGCATAACATCTTCAGCATGTTGTAAGTCTTTGATATAATATCTACAAACACTTAACATTTTAGGAGCGTGCAAATCATAAATCGCTTTTTGAGCTTCACGATTGTTCTGTGATGCTTTCTTAATTAAAGTGCTCTCATTTTTGTACAATTGAATAACTTTCAAAAGCGGTTTCATTTTGGCTTCTGTTTATAGAGACGCAAATTTAGTACAAAAGGTTGCCTGAAGGATTATTTTTTTCTATCAATCACATAATTCACCATAAGTTCAAGTGAATTTTTGTAATCTGATTCTGGATATTTTTGTAGTATTTGAAGTGCTTTATTTTGGTATTCTTTCATTTTCTTAATGGCATACTCCAATCCTCCATTATTTTTTACAAATGCAATTACTTCTTTTACACGCTTGGAATCTTTGTTGTTCTTTTTAATAGAATTGATTAGCCAGCTTTTATCTTTTTTAGAAGCATTATTTAGCACATGAATTAAAGGCAATGTCATTTTTTGCTCCTTAATATCAATGCCTGTAGGTTTACCAATTTGTGTTTCGCCATAATCAAACAAATCATCTTTTATTTGAAACGCCATTCCAATGAGTTCACCAAATTTTCTCATAGTTTCAATTTCGGATGAATTAGGCTTTACAGAAGCAGCTCCTAGGCTGCAACAGGCAGCAATAAGTGTTGCTGTTTTCTGACGAATGATATCGTAATAGACCTCTTCTGTAATATCTAACTTTCTTGCTTTTTCAATTTGAAGTAATTCGCCTTCGCTCATTTCCCTAACTGCGATGGAGATGATTTTGAGCAAATCAAAATCATTGTTATCAATAGAAAGCAACAAACCTTTAGATAACAAGTAATCTCCTATTAACACTGCAATTTTATTTTTCCAAAGTGCATTGATAGAGAAAAAACCTCGACGCCTGTTACTATCATCTACAACATCGTCATGTACCAGTGTTGCTGTGTGAATCAATTCTATTACTGAAGCGCCACGATATGTACGTTCACTTATCTCTCCATTAGAAACCATTTTAGCCACCAAAAACACAAACATTGGTCGCATTTGCTTCCCTTTTCTATTAACTATATAATGTGTTATCCTGTTAAGAAGAGCTACTTTACTGGACATGGAAAGCTGAAACTTTTGCTCGAAAAGCTCCATCTCAAAAGCGATAGGTTGTTTTATTTGCTCTACTATTTTCAAAAAAGAAAGTTAGTCTAAATTGTAAGATAACAAACGTACTAAAAAAGCTTGTGAAATGCTATTTAGTGTTTTCCTAAAGTTCAACCTTATTTCTATAAAGCGATTTATCAATACATTTAGCCATTTCGTCTTTATTTAAATCCAAACCAATAAAAGCATTGATCTTATCTATTGATTCTGAAGTATTTTCTAAAACATCTCTATAGTTTAAATACACGAGTTCTACACCAGGTTCTTTGTCTTTCCAGATTTCAACTTGGTTTAGGTGTTTTTTATAAGCCTCAAAAAGTCGAGTTGGTAAAGTTTCAGGGTCTTTGCCTATCATTTTTTGTTGAGACTTTACAATTTCGGTTAGATCCCGATTCATAAAAATGACTTTGTATCTAAATTTTGGATCAAGAAACTTAAGCAATGGTGCTACTACTTTAACCGATTTGTCTTTAGCCAAATCCAGCCAAGAATTATCTTTATGAATAGACATCACAGGATTGTACTCAAAATAGCCTTTAGGATTAGATTCGTCTGCTTTTCTGTTTTCATCTGTTAAAGTCTTAATACCACCTTTATGAAGCATTTGCATCATTAATGATGTACCAGATCTTGGCAAACCAGAAACAACTATAATTTGTTCTTTATAATATTTAAAGCTGCTCTTATCGTTTAGTTTTATTTCATCACTTAATTTGTCTTCAACATTTTCAATAGCTTTTTCGGCTCTGTGATGCGTTTGTGGTTTTAATTTTGCAGCTATGTCATAAGCCATTTTTGCATTTTCTAAATCGCCCAATTTCTCTAAAGCTTCACCTAATGTATAATGTGCTTCTGGATAATATTTTACCAATTCTATAGCTGTTAATGCATGTTCTGCAGCTTCTTCATAGTCTCCAAGACGAATTAAACACGTGGCTAATGACTGATGGAATTTGGCCTTATCTACTTCAAATTCAAGTGCATTTTCAAAAGCTTCTCTGGCATCTTCAAACCTATTGGTCTGCATGTATATTTTTCCAATTTGATACCAAACTTCGGAATTAGGTTTGTTATTTTTTGCTTTGGTTAAAACTTCAAGCGCTTTTTTTACTTTACCTCTACCCAACAGAATCTTTGCTTCAGAGAAATACGTTCTAATTTCAAATTTCTTGTCTCTGGTTCTTAATTCATTTAAATAGTTTTCAGCTTTGTCAAATTCCTTTTCGGCAAGACTTATGGT
>DATGBV010000072.1:0-4633 GCA_035312485.1 Flavobacteriaceae bacterium
AAGAAGCAAAACTAAATGAAAGAAACTCTGAAGCCAGTAAAGAAGAAAATACTGAAAATAAAGTAGAAGATGATGAAGCTCAAGTAAAGAATAGTGAGGCTACAGAAACAAACCCTGAAGAAAAAACTAGAGAACAACTTATAGAAGAAAACAGACAAAAAAAATTAGCCGATAGAGAAGCTCGAAAAAAAGAATTGGAAGAAAGAAAAAAGAAAATTCTTGAAGAGCGGCAAAAGGCAAAAGAAGAAAGAGAACAAAATAATAATAACACAGACGAAGAAAACGGAGAAGATAACGATTAACAATTTATAACATCTAAATTTAATACTATTAAAAATGAAACAATTAAAAACACTTTTATTTATCGCAATATTATTTGTTGGCACAATGAGTTTTACTCATGCACAAAGTAAAGTTGCTCATATTAATACTCAAGAATTAATTACTGCTATGCCAGAGATGAAAGCCGCTCAATCGCAGCTTGAAAAATTAGGTAAGACCTATGAAACAGAAATTCAGGGTATGTCTACAGAACTGCAAAACAAAATGAAACAATATGACGCAGAAGCTTCAACCAAAACAGATGAAGAAAATCAAAAGCGTCTTGTTGAGGTTCAAGGAATGGAGCAAAATATTCGTCAGTACCAAGCTCAAGCGCAACAGGATATGCAAGACAAAAATCTTGAGTTGCTAAAGCCTATTACAGAAAAAGCTAAAACAGCAATCTTAAAAGTAGCAAGAGCTCAAGGATTTGATTACGTTTTAGATTCTACACAAGGTGGTGGTGTGATTATGGCAGATGGGAAAAATTTACTTGACGATGTAAAAAAAGAGTTAGGTTTCTAATTTTAAATGAACAACATATATTTATTTTAAAAGCTGCTTTTCAAGGCAGCTTTTTTACTTTTGTAATATGAACAGACAATCTATTGGTGTTTTTGATTCTGGTATTGGTGGTACTTCAATCTGGAAAGAAATTCATAAACTATTACCATTTGAAAACACAATTTATCTAGCAGATAGTGCTCATGCGCCTTATGGCTATAAAAGTAAAGATGAGATTGTTAATTTATGCAAGAAGAACACGGAATTATTACTCAAAAAAGGTTCCAAGATAATTGTTGTTGCATGTAATACAGCAACTACAAATGCTATAAAAGAGCTTCGAGAGACCTATACTGTTCCATTTATTGGAATTGAACCAGCTATAAAACCAGCAGCTTTGCAAAGTAAACATAAAGCCATTGGTATTTTGGCTACCAAAGGAACACTTTCCAGTGAATTATTCCAAAAAACCTCTTCAATATACACTAATGGACAACGAGTTATTGAACAAGTTGGAGATGGCCTTGTTGAATTGATTGAAGAAGGAAAAATTGATTCTGGAGAGACAAAAGCACTTTTAAAAGAATACTTACAGCCTATGATTAATGCCAATATAGATTATTTGGTTTTAGGTTGTTCCCATTATCCCTATTTAATGCCTTTGTTAATTGAAATGCTTCCGAAACATGTTAAAATAATTGATTCTGGAGAGGCTGTTGCCAGGCAAACTAAAGCTGTTTTAGAAAAAAACAATTTGCTCAATATTCATAAAACAAATCCCAAAAACTTATTTTATACCAACGGAAATCCTGAAATCATAACTTCTCTTTTAGGTGATAAATATAATGTTGAATATTTAGATTTTTAATCTTCTTTAAACCATCCTGAATATTTTACATAATTATTGGCAATTCTATCTATTTCACCTGAAATTAATTCTTTACTAATATCCTTTACCTTTTTTGCAGGAACTCCAGCATATATACTGCCAGCTTCAACTCTAGTGTTTTGTGTTACAACTGCTCCAGCAGCAATAATACTATTGCTTTCCACTACACAATCATCCATAACAATACTTCCCATACCTATCAAGACATTATCCTTTATGGTACATCCATGAACAATAGCATTATGTCCTATAGACACATTGTTCCCGATACTTGTGGGTGATTTTTGATATGTAGCATGAATTACTGCTCCATCCTGAACATTGACTTTGTTACCCATTTTTATAAAATGGACATCACCTCTAATTACTGTATTAAACCACACACTACATTGATTCCCCATAGTTACATCTCCAACAATGGTTGCGTTTTCAGCAATATAACAATCGTCAGGTATTTCTGGATATTTTCCTTTTACAGATTTTATAATTGGCATTTTATTATTATTTAAAATAAGACAAAAGCTTAGATTTCCTTGAAGCAGAGACCATGATCTCTTTTCCATTACTTAAAACAACACTTCCTCCTTTTCCTTTTTTATATTTAACTATTGCATTCACATTTATTAAATACGATTTATGTACTCGTGCAAAATTATGATTGCTTAAAGTCTGTTCAATATGCTTTAATGTTTTACTTACCAATTTCTTTTTCTGATTGGTTAAAAATATCTCTGTATAATTATCATTTGCTTTACAATATAAAATGTTTCCTGTTTCTAAAACTTCAAAACCATTATAAAGCGGAATGGTAATCTTACCATTCACAGAATTTGTTTTAGGCACTAATACCTGATCTTGTAAGGCATTTTCCTTTTCCTTTATTTCAACTACGTAATCCACAGCTTTAATAAGCTCGTCAATGGAAATTGGTTTGGTTAAATAATACGAAGCGTGAGCATTTAAAGCTTCTATGGCATAATGATTATAGGCTGTCACAAAAACGGTTTCAAAAGTTCTGTCTCCCACTTTGTCCAATAAATCAAAGGCATTG
Organism: Flavobacteriaceae bacterium; assembly: GCA_035312485.1. GTDB lineage: Bacteria > Bacteroidota > Bacteroidia > Flavobacteriales > Flavobacteriaceae > Gilvirhabdus. Next base: position 2,766 of record DATGBV010000072.1, read on the forward strand.
CCATAAGGCATTTCTACATCAAGAAAAACTAAATCCAATTCATTATTACGAATCAAAACCAAAGCTTCATCAACGTTAAGAGCTTCGCCCAAAATGGAAACATTTGGGCAATACTTTTTGAGATAATTTTTTAGAATTTCCCTACTGGTTTCTTCGTCCTCAACGATAATGGATTTTAGTTTCATTTAGTCTTTTTTAAGCGTTACAACCACTTTGGTTCCTGTATCTTTGGTGTCTTGAAAATCGTCTATAAAAACATCTACCCTATCTTTATACATCTCATTTAAAATGGCGACGCGCTTTTTAATATTTCCCATGCCTTTGGAGTTCTGTCTTTGCTGATTTTCGGTCTTTAAAGCTTTAGATCGTTCTCTTCCAATACCATTGTCTGTAATGGTAATGGTTAATTCTTCTTTATTAAGTTGCTCTATAAAAATTGATAACAAGCCTTTACTTTTCTTGTACCTTAAACCATGCCAAACTGCATTCTCTATATATGGTTGCAACAACATAGGTGGAATTTGAAACTCATCTACATTAACGTTGTCATCAATTTTAATTTCATAATCAAATTTATCCTGAAACCTGAAATGTTCTAATTTGGTATATAGCTCCAATAACTCAATTTCCTTTTTTAATGGAATAAAATCTTCTTCACTGTTCTCCAGAACAGCTCTCATTAACAACGAAAAATCTGATAAATACTTATTTGCTGTACGTTCGTCATTTGTGGCTATAAAACTATTGACTGAATTTAGCGCATTAAAAATAAAGTGTGGATTCATCTGGCTTCGAAGTGATTTTAAAGCCAGTAAATTGTTATTCAGTTTTTGTTGTTTAATATTCTTGAACATAAAATATGCAGCAACCAGGAGAAGTAATAATCCTCCAACCAAAGAGTAAATTATGAGTTGTTGACGCTTGTTTCTTTCGGTTGTTAGCTGATATTTGCTTTCTGACAGTTCTCTGTCCGTTTCAAGGCTTGTAATTCTATTTTGCTTTTCAGCTATATCTCTGCTAAAGCGTGCGGCCTGGGAAATTTCTTGCTCTTTTTTGGAATATAATCTATCCACCAAATTCTCATAGTCCTGATAGGTCTCAAGTGCTTTATTAAACTCTCCTGCATCACGATATACTTCAGATAATTTTCTGGTAGCATCTTTTTGAACAATAAGGTCTTCTTTTTTGTCAGCTTCTTCAATACTTTTCTGCAAATATGGTATGGCATTTTCCAGATCGCGCTGTAAATAATAGGCATTACCAATTTTGTAGTTTTGCTTTTGAGGTGTTAAAGGGCTTTCGTTATCTAATATAGAATCATTTTTAATGAATTCAAGATCTTCTAAAGCTTCTTTTCTTAATTCAATTTCATCATCATAAGCCCTGTTTTTGTTTTGGAAATCAGCTACTTTAACCTTTTCTTCTACAGATCTTTTATTGTTTTCTCGAGCAGCCAAACTCAAGGAGTTTTCAAAATAGTCCTGCGCTACTTCTTTGTCTCCACTGGCATCATAGGTTTGAGCAATTTTTGAATTCAAATCGGTAACTTTTGGTGTCAGATTACTTGCTTGTGCCACTTGTAGTCCTATCTTGTAGGAATTGAGAGCTTTATCAAATTCTTTGGTAATTAAGTAAATGTCTCCCAAACCTTCATACAATGTTATCAATTGTGAATTGGTAAGCTCTTTTTTACTGATGCTATTATAACTTTCAATACTTTCCTGATAATTCTTATTGAGTTCAAAAGCTTTTGATAGTTTAAGTTTTACTTGGTTTGAAGTTAAATTCTGAAGACTGATTCTGTAATTTGAAATGGCCAAATCATACTGCTTCCAAAACATATATACATCTGCCAGTATTTCATAAGC
>DATGBV010000073.1:0-9192 GCA_035312485.1 Flavobacteriaceae bacterium
AACAACAGCTCTTGTCCTTTTTTTGCCAATTTTTTGCCTTTTTTCACATTAAAATGTGAAAACTCACTAATATCTGCACCAGCAACAAAGGCTTTTTCTCCACTTCCTGTTACTATAATCACTTTGGTGTCTCTATCTTCATCAGCGTCTTCAAAAGCATCATGAAGCTCTTGAATGGTTTTTTTGTTTAAGGCGTTTAATTTGTTGGGTCTGTTTATTGTAATGATTGTAATGTCATCATTATTATCAACAAGAATATTATTATAACTCATGTTTTAAGATTTTGGAAATGTAACTTTAAATGTAGTGCCTACACCTTTTTGAGATGTAAAAGTAATCGTACCATTATAGGTTTCAACAATGTTTTTAACCATGGCCAAACCAAGTCCCATGCCACTTGTTTTGGTTGTGAATTTAGGTTCAAAAACCTTGTTTCTGTTATCTTCAGAAACACCAACACCATTATCTGCTACAGTAATGGTAACATTGTCTCCTGCTGAAGCCACTATAACAACTATTTTTGGTTCTTTTTTTTCTGGCATGGCTTGAATAGCATTTTTAACCAAATTGGTTACTACTCTTATTAACTGTGTCCTATCAAATTTTGCAATAATTTCCTTTTCGGTAGATTGAAATTCGATATAGTTTTCACTGAAAATATCCAATGCCAGTTTAACAATGTTAACCACGTTTAGTGTTTCGCTTTGCTGTGCTGGCATTTTTGCAAAATTAGAAAAAGCAGAAGCTATAGAGCTCATGGTATCTATTTGCTGAATGAGTGTGTTGGTATATTCATTAACTCTTTGGTTAATGTTTGGATCTGTTGGATCAAATTTACGCTGGAAGTTTTGAACGCTCAACCTCATAGGTGTTAATGGGTTTTTAATTTCGTGCGCCACTTGTTTTGCCATTTCTCTCCAAGCCTGTTCACGCTCACTTCTTGCCAGTTTTATTGCGCTTTCTTCAAGTTCATCAATCATACTATTGTATGAGTTAACCAATATTGAAATTTCTTCGCTGGTCTCAATAATTTCAATCTTTTCATTGTGCTTCTCCAATCTGGTAGCATTTAACTTATCGCTTATCTGTTTAAGGGATTTGGTTATGTACTTTGAAAGTAAAAAAGCAATGATAATCCCTGTAATTAAAACCAAAAGGTAAACGTAGCCAAGACGTTCTAAAAATTCGTTTAATTCTTTTGAAAGGAAATCGTCATCTTCAAGATAAGGTAGGTTTAAAATTGCCAGTGGTTTAAATTTCTGGTCAGTAAGGTATGTATATGAAGATTGCGATATTTTATCGCTTTCAATTCTTTTTTCAACATATCGTCTATCAACAGATTCTGATAAGGCATTCAAAACTTCTGCCGAAAGACATTTTGTAATGGTATCTTGTGCAAAAGCCGCTTTTGAAGATATTAGAAGTGTCCCTTCTAAATCGTACATATTTATTTGAAGACTGTGAATGTCTGCTATTTCATATATTTTATCCTTAAAAATTAATGGAATATTCTCGGTCTTGGTTTCGTAAGTGTTCTCTCTACCTCTGATGATAAAATTGATATGAGCTCTAATATTTTTTTCCTTACGCTCAAGTCTTTGTTCGTGATAGTCTTTGGCTTCTTCGCTATACTGATAAATGGCAACAGCGGCAATTAATACTGAAGCAAAAACCACAAGCAGAATCATTGCTATAAAAATGCGATTTCGTAAAGAGAGATTTTTAAGATTCATTAAAAAATATTGACTTAAATATAGCAATAATCACACCAATTAAATCAGGCATTTGGATTATTAGAACGGATGCTTTTGTAAAGCTTATATCCTAGGAAAATTAAAATGGCCAAAACCACAATTCCAATAATACCAAATATCCAGCTCAAAGCATTCTTTAAAATCGCCAGAAAAACAACGGCAAACAAGATAAATGTTGCGCCTTCATTCCACAACCTCATAAAATTAGACGTTCTCTTAAAAATATTACTTTGAAGTTCTTTATAAAATTGATGGGTCTTAAAATGATAAACTATCAACAAAGTAACGAACACCAGCTTTACATGCATCCACCCTTGTTGTAGCCAGAAAGGTTGTAAAATTAAGAGCCAAATAGCAAAAAGAGTTGCCAAAATTGCTGATGGCCAAGTGATAATGGTCCACAAACGTTTTGCCATAAGTTTTAGCTGATTATTTAGTATTTCTTTTTCAGGAGAAGGTTTTTGTTGCGCTTCAATTTGATAAATAAAAAGTCGTGGAATGTAAAAAAGACCTGCAAACCATGTAATTACAAAAATTAGGTGTAAAGATTTTATATAGTAATAGTATTCCATTCTTTAAACTAAAGTAATACTTTTTCAGTTTCAAAATGCACTTTAACCCATTTGGAAAGTAAGCTTGCCCATTCGTCATCATCATTTAAACATGGAATTGTAGTGAAAGTGTTGCCTCCCATTTCTTCAAATATTTCTTTCCCTTCCAAAGCTATTTCTTCAAGGGTTTCAAGACAATCGCTAACAAATGCTGGAGTTACAATAGCCATATTTTTTATACCTTGTTTACCTAAACGCTCAATGGTCCTATCTGTATATGGTTGTAACCAAGGGTCAAATCCTAAACGCGATTGAAAGGATGTGGAAAAAGTTCCTTCTTCAAGTTCTAGTTTCTCTGCCACCAATCTGGTTACTTCCAAACACTGGTGTCTATAACAAAATTGATGTGCTTTACTAGGTGTTATGCAACAACTTCCATCTATTTTGCAATGCGATTTAGTAACATCGCTTTTTCTAATGTGTCTTTCTGGAACGCCATGATAAGAGAACAATAAATGTTCGTAATTTATACCTTCCAAATGTTTTTTTATGGCATTTGATAGTACTTGTATATAATCTGGCTTGTTATAAAATGCTGGTACAGCATTTAATTTTAAGTTTGGAAAATAGTCTCTTTTTAATTTTTCAGCTAACACTAAAATGGTTTCTGTTGTAGCCATTGCAAATTGAGGATACAACGGAAACAACAAGACCTCTTCTACGCCTTTATCTACAAGCTCTTGAAGGCCTTTTCTAATAGTCATACTTCCATAGCGCATGGCTAATGCAACAGGTTCATCAAGTTGTTTCTGGACTTTCTTCTTTAAACGTTCAGAAATAACTATAAGCGGAGAGCCTTCTTCCCACCAAATTTTTTTATAGGCTGCAGCAGAGGCTTTTGGTCTGGTCTTTAAAATAATTCCTCTTACCAGTAACGCTCTTGCTGTGTAAGGAATATCTATAACGCGCTCATCCATTAAAAACTCTCCTAGATATTTTTTTACATCTTTTGGATTGTAGCTGTCTGGAGATCCTAAATTGACTAATAAAACACCTTTTTTCATTTGTTGTTTTCAATCTTTGTTTGGTAATTCAATTTAGGTGGTTCATTGTTATCATTATATTCTTGAAAAATTCCACAAGAAATTGTAGGCCGAACCAACGATTTGGAGTGCTTGTTATTAATGAATGCTTCAATTTCTGGAGATAAATATTCCATCTAAAACTACTTTAAGTTATTGACTGTACATATTTTTTAGGTGTTGTTCCATATTTCTTCTTGAAAGCAGAAATAAAATGACTTGCAGTACTATAACCAACTTTTAGTCCCACTTCGTTTACATTGTTTTCACCAGATTCTAATAACTTTCTGGCTACTTCCATTTTATAATCAAATAAAAAACTAAAAACAGTGTCGCCATAAATTTGTTTAAATCCTTCTTTTAGTTTTTTTAGGCTTAATTGAATTTCATCAGCAAGTTCTTGCAAAGTAGGAGGTTCAGACATCCTAGAAATGATGATGTCTTTTGCCTTCTTTATTTTCATAACATTAGCTTCATCAACTAAAAATGGACATTGCTCAATATTGGTATCTTCACTTCTGTTAAAGTAAAGGCTTAAAAGTTCATAAGTCTTTCCTTTAAAATACAATGCTTTGATTGATTGATTAAGGTTATAGTTAATGAGCTGATTTAAAACAATAGCCATTGATGGTGTTATCTTACCGTCTTTATAGTATTTTTTTCCCTTGTTCTCTGGGCTTAAAAAGGTGATATAATCCGCTTCTTGTGAAAACAAACCATGAAACTTTTTTATGGAAATCAAAATGGTCAACAACCAAGAATTAGCATTAACCTCAAGGTTTATAGGTAATTCTCGATTAGGATTATATAATAATAAAGAGTTTTCTTCAAGAATATTTATAGCATAATTGCCATTGTTAAAGTTAAATTTACTTGATCCCTTTACGCAAAAATGAAATTGTATAAAATTACTATCAATCTCACGAGATATATATTGTACCTCATCATTTGAGTTTTTAAATGTAAGTACTTCAAAGTCACTATCTACCATCACTTTAGTATAAGACCCTTCTGCGACATTTTTTTGCACAGCATTTTCGCTATAATCATTTTCATTATTTAGATTCATTCTATTTTAGATATCTTAAATATGTTGAATTCATTACAAAAATATCATAATTATGAAATAAATAACGTTAAAAATCATAAAATGCTATGAACGATACTAAAAGTTCTTCTGGCGTTATTTTTTTAAGAATAAGGCTTTTAAATTTGTTACTTCGTTTATTCTATTGATTATATGGATTATAATAGTATTTCAAAGGGGATTTCTTTTTATGCCATTGGCTTAAGTTATAAAAAAGCTGATGCTGAAATTAGAGGTGATTTTAGTTTGGATGAAAAAACTAAACCAATTCTACTTGAACAGGCTAAAGAGAATAATATTGAAAGCCTAATGATTGCCTCTACTTGTAATAGAACAGAAATTTACGGTCACGCACAACATCCTTTCCAATTAATTAAATTGTTATGTGATAATACAAAGGGAACTGTTGAAGAGTTCCAAAAAGTGGCATATATCTATAAAAACAAAGAAGCTATCTCGCATATGTTTAGGGTTGGTTCTGGTCTTGACAGCCAAATTCTTGGTGACTTTGAAATAATTTCACAATTAAAAGCAAGTGCCCGTGTTTCAAAAAAACATGGTTTGTTAAATGCCTTTTCAGAACGTCTTATCAATGCTGTAATTCAAGCCAGCAAACGTATAAAAACAGAAACAGAAATTTCGTCTGGAGCAACATCTGTATCATTTGCTTCAGTTCAATATATTCTCAAGAATATTGAAAATGTTTCAGCTAAAAATATTTTATTGTTTGGCACAGGTAAAATAGGCAGAAACACCTGCGAAAATCTAATAAAGCATACCAAAAATAATCATATTACATTAATTAATCGTACAAAAGATAAAGCAGAAAAAATTGCTGTAAAGTTTAACTTAATTGTCAAAGATTATGGCGATTTGCAAGAAGAAATAAATAAAACCGACATATTGATAGTTGCAACCGGAGCACAAAATCCAACGATTGATAAATACATCATTCAAACCAGTAAACCTCTTTTAATATTAGATTTATCCATTCCTAAAAATGTTGATAAAAATGTTGAGGCATTAGAAAATGTGTCACTTGTCCATCTGGATCATTTGTCTCAAATTACAGATGAAACATTGGAAAATCGTAAAGCCCATATTCCTCTAGCAGAAGATATAATTAATGAAGTTATGTGTGAGTTTATCCTATGGCTAGAAAGCAGAAAGTTTGCGCCAACCATTCATGCCCTAAAAGATAAGTTACTTGAATTCAAAAATTCTGAATTGGAAACGCAACGAAAAAAAATGGTGAATTTTAATGAAGAGCAAGCTGAACTTATTAGCAATAACATCATTCAAAAAATAACAAATCACTTCGCTCACCATTTAAAAGATGATGATTTTCCAACAGATGAAAGTTTAGAGCTCATAAAAAAAGTGTTTCAACTAGAAAACACTGTAGGATGAAAACCATAAGAATTGGTACTCGCGATAGCCAGCTAGCAGTTTGGCAGGCAAAAACTGTGCAAAAACTATTAGAAGCTTTAGGCCATAAAACCGTTCTTGTACCTTTAAAATCTACTGGAGATTTAGTGCTAGACAAACCACTTTACCAACTTGGCATTACTGGAATCTTTACCAAAACATTAGATATTGCCATGCTTAATGGTGATATTGATATAGCAGTACATTCCTTAAAAGATGTGCCAACCGTTTTACCAGAAAGCATTATTCAAGCTGCTGTAATAAAACGAGGCAATGTGAAAGACACCCTTGTTTATAAAAACAATGAAGAGTTTTTAGCTCAAAAAAATGCCGTTATTGCTACTGGAAGCTTGCGCCGAAGAGCACAATGGCTAAACCGTTATCCAACACATTCTATTGTTGATTTAAGAGGAAATGTAAATTCCAGACTACAAAAGCTAGAAACAAATAAGGATTGGAATGGTGCTATTTTTGCTGCGGCTGGTTTAGGAAGGTTGCAAATAAAACCTGAAACTTCAGTTAATTTAGATTGGATGATTCCTGCGCCTGCTCAAGGAGCAATCATGATTACGGCTTTAGATAATGAGGAGGAAATTATAAGTGCCTGCAAGGAAATAAATCACGAAGAAACCGAAATATGCACAACCATAGAGCGTAATTTTTTAAATCTGCTCGAAGGCGGATGCACAGCTCCAATAGGTGCTTTAGCCTTTATTAAAAATGAAGAGGTGAATTTTAAAGGTGTTCTGTTAAGCTCTGATGGAAGCAAAAAAATTGAAGTGACTCGTTCAGAAAAATTAGGGAGTCATCACAATATTGCAAAGTTTGCTTCAGACTATATTATCGAACACGGAGGAAAAAGGTTAATGGACGATATCAAAGTCTCACACAAAAAAGCAACTATTTATTCGACTAAAAAGTTGACCGAAGCCCAAAAGTTTTTGTTCAAAAAAAATTTAGTTGTAGAAAGTAATGACGCCATTAAAATTAGTCTAAACAGAATTCCAATAACTCTTTTAAAATCATCAATTGAAAACATTGTAATCACCAGTAAAAATGCTGTAGAAGCTATTTTAAACAATTGTCCAGCCGAAGATTTAAAGTTCAAAAACATATACTGTGTTGGTAGGCGAACCAAACGCATGATTGAAGATAAGATTGGTCAAGTAAAGTTTTCCGCAAAAAACGCTAAAGCTTTGGCAGAATATCTAGTTGAGTATTTAGAAGGTACAGAAGTTACATATTTCTGTAGTGATATAAGATTAGATGATTTACCAACAATTTTGGACAAAAACAATATAGCTGTAAATGAGGTTGAAGCCTACCAAACCAAATATGATTCTAAAAAAGTAAGCTCTAACATAGAAAGTGTGATGTTTTACAGCCCTTCAACTGTTCAAGGGTTTTTAAAGGAAAACGAAGCAGAAGGTATAGCTTTTTGTATTGGTAAAACCACTGCAACAGAAGCTTCAAAGCATTTCAAAGATGTTCGTATTGCAAAAGTCCCTACTGTTGAAAGCGTCATAGAATTAGTAAACGAATATTATGCAAAATAGTTAAAGGCAAATAGCAAATAATAATATGATTAAAAACGATTTATTTTTAAAAGCACTTAAAGGTGAAACTGTTGAGCGTCCACCCGTTTGGATGATGCGCCAAGCAGGTCGATATTTGCCTGAATTTATAGCCATTAGAGAAAAATATGATTTTTTTACGCGATGTCAAACGCCAGAACTAGCTAGTGAAATTACTGTTCAGCCTATTCGCAGATTTGGAATGGATGCAGCTATTTTATTTTCTGATATTTTGGTTATTCCTCAAGCCATGAATATAGAGGTACAAATGAAACCAAATTTTGGACCTTATTTACCCAATCCTGTTCGTTCACAAAAAGATGTCGATAATGTGATTCTTCCTGACGTAAAACAAGAATTAGATTATGTTTACAAAGCTATAAAAGCAACTAAAGAATTACTCAACAACGAAATTCCTTTAATTGGTTTTGCAGGTTCGCCTTGGACCATTCTATGTTATTGCGTTCAAGGGCAGGGCAGTAAAACTTTTGACAAAGCCAAAGAATTTTGTTTTACAAATCCAGTGGCGGCTCATCAATTACTTCAAAAAATAACAGATACCACAATTTCATATTTAAAAGAAAAAGCGAGCGCAGGAGTTGACGCCGTTCAAATTTTTGATTCTTGGGGTGGTATGTTATCACCTATTGATTATCAAGAGTTTTCTTGGCAATATATCAATCAAATTATTGAAGCTTTAAAAGATGATGCCCCAGTTATTGCTTTTGGCAAAGGTTGTTGGTTCGCATTACATGAAATGTCTAAATCTAATGCCTCTGCATTAGGTATAGATTGGACCTGTTCTGCTCGTAATGCGCGCTATTTAACTGGTGGCAATATCACGCTTCAAGGCAATTTTGATCCTTCAAGATTGTTATCTCCTCCTTCAGAAATAAAAAAAATGGTACGCCAAATGATTCATGAGTTTGGTAAAGACAAATACATCGTCAATCTTGGTCATGGTATTTTGCCAAATATTCCTTTAGAAAATGCCAAAGCCTTTGTTGATGCAGTAAAAGAATATGAAACCGTGTATTAAGTTTTAAAATGAAAGAGAAGTTTTTCAAATACATACAAGATTTACAAGACAAGATAACGTCTGGTCTAGAAGCTGTTGATGGAGAAACGAAATTTCAAGAGGATAACTGGAAGCGTCCAGAAGGTGGTGGAGGAAGAACACGTGTCATACAAAACGGAAAAGTCTTTGAAAAAGGAGGTGTCAATATCTCTAAAGTACATGGCAAGCTGCCAGAATCCATGCAAAATTATTTTGGCGTAAAAGACGTAGATTTTTTTGCTTGCGGATTAAGTTTGGTTATTCACCCTAAAAGTCCAATGGTGCCAACCGTTCATGCCAATTGGCGCTATTTTGAAATGTATAATCAAAAAGGTGAAATTGTAGACCAATGGTTTGGTGGCGGACAAGATTTAACACCTTATTATCTGTTTGAAGAAGATGTAATTCATTTTCATAAAACCTGTAAAGCAGCTTGCGATGAACATAATCCAGAGTTTTATTCAAAATATAAAAAGCAATGTGACGACTATTTTTATAATGCACACCGAAATGAAGCACGTGGCATTGGTGGTTTATTTTTTGATTATTGCAAAGCTACAGATGACATGACAATAGAAGATTGGTATAATTTTGTAACCAAAGTAGGTGATAGCTTTTTAGACGCTTATTTACCAATTGTTGAAAAGAGAAAAGATTTG
>DATGBV010000074.1:0-5385 GCA_035312485.1 Flavobacteriaceae bacterium
TCTTGTACACAAAATTGTTTTTTGAATTCATATCCAAAATCATGTCTAGTGTTAAAAATATTTATGAGTTGTTTCGTTTTTTTATTGTCTCCAATTACAATAACCCTTCTTAAATTCCCTTTTAAATAAATTCTATACTTGCTTAATAAATAATAAGAAAAAAACTTAAAAAATGTAATAAACCCAAAAACCGATATAACATAACTTCCTAATGCTAACCTACTAATATTAGGTTGCTTAAAAAATCCTATAAAAGCGTATAGAATTAAAGCGAAAAGTACTCCTTGCCTAAACAATAATGTTATTATTTGAATGATTCTTGTGTTTCTTTGAACTTCATAAAAACCATTCTTTATTGAAACAATAAACCACATCAATGAAATATAGCAGAGAAAAATATAGGTGTTGGTTATATTGGTGTCAAATAAAAAAATTGTAGCATTAATTATGAATAGATCAACAACCAAAAACAATGGCTTGATTAACTTATAATATCTACCTTGTTTGTATGGCATTATTTTTTTATGTGATTTGAAAAATCTTTGTGGTCTCTTTTATATAACTCTTCTTGCGACAAACTTTTAAAATAGTTGAATGTTTTTATCATCCCTTCTTCTCGACCAACTTTAGCTTTCCATCCTAAAAGCTTTTTAGCAAGAGTAGTGTCTGGCTGACGTTGCATTGGGTCGTCTACAGGCAACTTTTTATAAATGATTTTTTGATTGATGCCCGTCAATTTAATAATTTCTTGTGCGAAATCTTTAATTGTAATTTCAATAGGGTTTCCAATGTTAACTGGATAGGCATAATCACTAAACAATAATCTAAATATTCCTTCAATTTGATCATCAACATAACAAAAAGAACGTGTTTGTAAACCATCTCCAAAAACCGTTAAATCTTCACCTCTTAATGCCTGGCCCATGAAAGCTGGAATAACTCTTCCGTCATTTAGTCTCATTCTTGGGCCGTAAGTATTAAATATTCTTACTATCCTAGTTTCCAGACCATGAAATCTATGATAAGCCATGGTTATTGACTCTTGAAACCGTTTTGCTTCATCGTAAACACCTCTTGGGCCAATAGTATTAACATTACCATAATAATCTTCAGTTTGTGGGTGGACCAAAGGATCTCCATAAACTTCTGACGTTGAAGCAATAAGTATTCTGGCTTTTTTAGCTTTTGCTAAACCAAGTAAATTATGAGTTCCTAATGATCCGACCTTCAATGTTTGAATAGGAATTTTCAGATAATCTATTGGACTAGCTGGAGACGCAAAATGTAAAATATAATCTAAATTACCTTCAATTTTTACAAATTCTGTAACATCATGTTTTACAAATTCAAAATTCAAATTATCTTTTAGATGTTCGAGGTTCTTTTTATCTCCAGTAATAAAGTTATCAATTCCAATAACATAGAATCCTTCTTTTATAAAACGATCACATAAATGGGATCCTAAAAAGCCAGCCGCACCAGTTATAAGAACTTTTTTCATATTATCTTCCTATTGAACTATAATAAAACCCTTCTTCCTTAATTTCCTTTAAATCATAAAGGTTCCTGCCATCAAAGATCACATTGTTATTTAGCTTTTCTCTTATTTTATTAAAATCTGGTGTTCTAAATATACTCCATTCTGTACAAATAACTAATGCATCAGCATCTTTAAGAGCGTCATACATGTTTGAAGAAAATGAAATTTTATCTCCAATTTTTTTCTTTACATTTTGCATTGCTTCAGGGTCATAGGCGTTAATATTTGCTCCTCTAGATAGAAGCTCCTCAATGATATATAATGCAGGCGCTTCTCTTATATCGTCCGTTTCTGGTTTAAATGCCAATCCCCAAATTGCTATGGTTTTATCTTTTAATTTTCCTTTAAAATAAGAATCTATACGAGGAATTAGAATTGTTTTTTGAAGACTATTTACCTTGATAACCGAATTTAGTATTTCAAAATCATACCCAGTGTCTTGTCCTGATTTGTGAAGCGCTTTTACATCTTTTGGGAAACAGGAGCCTCCATACCCAATCCCAGGAAACAAAAAGCGTTTTCCTATTCTAGAATCTGTTCCCATACCTACTCTAACCTTATCTACATCTGCACCAACTTTTTCACAGAAATTAGCAATTTCGTTCATAAACGTAATCTTAGTAGCCAAAAAAGAATTGGCGGCATATTTTGTAAGTTCTGCCGATTTTTCATCCATTATAATAATCGGATTGCCAGATCTAACAAAAGGTTTATATAACTTTTTCATAAGCTCTGTAGCTCTGTCTGAACTAGAACCAATGACAATTCGTTCGGGTTTTAAAAAATCATCAACTGCAAAACCTTCTCTTAAAAATTCGGGGTTAGAAACTACATCAAATTCAACATCTGTTTCTTTAGAAATTGTTTCTGTAACTCTATCTGCTGTTCCAACAGGGACAGTACTTTTATCGACAATTACTTTATAATCTTTGATTAATTTTCCAATATCTGACGCAGCACCTAAAACATAAGAAAGATCTGCAGAACCATCTTCGTCTTCTGGTGTTGGCAAGGCGAGAAATATTATTTCTCCATGACTTAAGCCTTCTTTTAGAGAAGTTGAAAACTTCAGTCTATTCGCTTTTATATTTCTTTCAAATAAAACATCTAAATGAGGCTCATAAATAGGCACTTCACCTTGTTGCATTAATTTAACTTTGCTTTCATCTATGTCGATACAAAGAACTTCATTTCCTGTTTCTGCTAAACAAGTTCCTGTTACTAAACCAACATAACCTGTTCCTATTACTGATATTTTCATTTGTTAATATTAAGGTTCTTTAAAGGCAAAAATAGAAAATATTTATAGCTTGATATTTAAAACAATATTAAATCGTTAATATCATATTTTAACTTGATAAAATGCTTATTTTTTATAAAATTCGATTTCTTCTAATAGTTTGTTTAATACCGTTTTTTTTGAAAAATTAGCAGTAACATAATTTTTTGCGTTTTCACCTAATTCATTATATAATAATTCATTATTTTTGAGCTTGTAAACACAGTCTATTACATCATTTATTGAGTTATTGCCAAAGAAAAATCCAACATTTGATTCATTAAATATTTTGGCAATCTCTGAATTAGAGTTCCCACTAACTAATAACGGTTTTCCACTTGCCATCATTCCTAATAATTTTGATGGCATGACAGTATCAATGATGTCATGTTTCTGAAATAAGATGTGTAAATCTGCACTAAATAACAATGAGGGTAAATCATCAATAGGAACAAGGTTAAAATGCTTGACGTTTTTATAATTAATTAATTTCTGTGTTATTTTTTCTTTTTCTGCTCCTTCACCTACTAAAATAACTTCTATTTCTGAAAATGAAGATAATTTATCTGAAAATTCCAAAAAGAAATCCCAGTCTTGTTTTTTACCAATATTCCCTGAATAAAGTATATTAAATTTGTCTTTAGTGAAATATTTGTGTGTGTGTGTTAAGTTTGAACTGAATAATGAAGCGTCTATCCAATTTGGCAGGTAGTATTGTTTAGATCTAGTTTTATTTTGGAGTTTATTCATCATTCCAAAACTTATTGTTGAAGTAATATCTGCTTTGTTTAAAATTTTATTTTCTATAAACATTAACATATTTATTAGTGTTTTAGAACCACTCCCTAACAACCCTGATTCGAGTGCGGCATCAAATTCAAAATCCTGTACATGAATCCAGAGTTTAGAACTATATCTTAATTTTAGAAGCCAACCCAAAAATGCAGATGAAGTAAAAGGAATTATCCCAATTACTAAATCTGGTTTTGATAGCTTAAATAAGTTAATAAAACTTCCTAAAGTAAAACTAATAAGGTGCATAATCCTTTTAAAAAAAGTTGGATCAGAAGGCACGTATTGTTTAAATCTATAAACCTTAACTCCATTAATGTTTTCTTTTAGGAAATTATTTTTATTTTTAAACTCTTCCCATATTTTCCATTGAGGATAATACGGAAAGCCAGTAACAACACTTAACTGATGTCCGTTTTTTGAAAGAAAATCAACTAATTCTGTGTTATAAAGTCCAATAGCCGTGTCTTCTGGATAGAAATTAGGTGATATTAAAACGATTTTCAAAGTAGAAAAGTAATTGAAGTAAAAATGAAAAATATATAAAACTAATGATGTAAAATTACTATATTTTTTTTAACCATTTTTTCTTAATCTGGTTAATTTCAACTTCGGAATAAAAATAGTTTGTGAATTTAGAATTAAGCATTCTATTTATATAGTTCTCATCTAATTTTATAGTCTTTTTAAATGCTTTATATTCTCTATTATAACTCTTTTCTGATCCAACGTTTTTGTTTTTTAATTTAAAGTTTTTTATTCTTAAAAAATCACTGATAATCTCCTCTTTTAATTTGTCTTCAAGATCTACTCTTATGAGTAGAACATTAAAGTTTTCTTCTTTAATAATTTTATATTTCTTTTCCTTATGAAAAGGTGAAGAGTAAATGTCGATATTCAAACAGTGTTTAAACTCTCTGTCAAACCAAAGCAAAGGAGTGTTATGGTCATACAAATTGTAAAATAAATTTGTTAATTTATCAACATCTGAATAATTATGTTTTTTGGTAAAGTGTTCTTTATTTTGGAAAAACGCAGATATATTTCTATCAATTGGGTTTCTAACCATTGATAGAATATATATAGGTTTTTTATTTTTTTTTATATATCTATTATATAATCTAACACCTCTTTCATCTACGACTTTAGATTCAATATTCCCAGACTTTTTCATCTGAGCTATATGTAATTCACGTATATGTGTTTCATTAAGTCTGTGAACGTGATAAACAATTTTACCTTTTGCTTTTAGACTGGAATAAATGGAGGAAGAAGCAACTTTGCCCATTTGATAAATAAAGACTATATCTCTATTTAAAATCTTATATTTCAAATAATTAATAAAATCTAAAAAATAAAATCCTATTACTCTTGCCCTAGAGTTTTTTAATTTTTCTTTTATCTTCTTATTCATTTCAATGTAAATTGTTCTTCCAGTATAAGTATTATTTTCTTTTTTATAGAAGCTACAAAAAAGCCGTTGTTTGCTGTGTGTTAAAAAATAAAGGAGGTCTGTGGTTTAAATTAAGCCTTGTTTAAACAATCAAATAATTCGTTTAAAGTTCTTTTTTTAAAAATCTCTAATTTCCCACCAATAGTATAATCAATTACTTCTATTTTTTTATCATCAAATATCTTTTTTGCAATACTATACTGAATTTCACTATGCTCTAGGTTTGGAGTTCCCCAAATTTGATTTTTAAAATAATCTTTAGAAAAATGATTCATGTCGTCTCCTTCAAATTTTTTATAAACTTGATTTTTACCTTTAAAC
>DATGBV010000075.1:0-4357 GCA_035312485.1 Flavobacteriaceae bacterium
AAAAGCGATGTTTGGGCTACTAAAAAAAGAGCCAATAAGTAAGTAATTTTTTTCATGTGTTTAGGATTTTAATTAAGACCATAAACTTAACAAATTCAAATTTTTATAACAAAAAATAAGCATGTAGTTTGACCAAGAATATTGCCGTTCAACTATTATAAAAATAGCCTGAATTATATTTAAAAAGCATACCGTTGTGGACCACCTCTTCTAATCTCCTCACTTGCATAAGATTCAAACTTTTTAAAATTCTCCCTAAACGCATTGGATAGCTTAAACGCGGTCTTGTAATAAGCTTCATCGTTGTTCCAAGTTGCCCTCGGGCTTAAAACACTTGTTGGTACACCTGGACATGTTCTTGGTTGTGCAACACCAAAAACCGAATGTATATGATAATGGTCATAATCATAAAGCCCTAAATGCCCATCAAGTACAGCATTAATCATAGCACGAGTGTACTTTAACTTCATTCTTGTTCCTATTCCGTATGGTCCACCAGTCCAACCTGTATTAACGAGCCATACATTTACTCCTGCTTCTTTCATTTTTTTGCTTAACATTTCAGCATATTTTGCTGGGTGCAAAGGCATGAATGGAGCACCAAAACATGCCGAAAAAGATGGTTGTGGTTCTTTAACACCTGCTTCAGTACCTGCCACTTTTGCAGTATATCCAGATATGAAATGATAAGCTGCCTGCGAAGATGTTAATTTGGAAATTGGAGGTAAAACTCCAAATGCGTCCGCAGTAAGGAAAAATATATTTTTAGGGTTCTTACCTATTGAAGGCACCTGAATATTATCAATGTGGTCTATTGGGTAACTTACTCTTGTGTTTTGGGTAATAGAAGTATCTTCAAAATCTACCTTTCCATTTTTGTCTAAAATTACATTTTCAAGAATAGCTCCTGGTTTTATTGCATTAAAAATATCAGGTTCGTTTTCTTCAGATAGGTTAATAACTTTAGCATAGCATCCTCCTTCAAAATTAAAAACGGTATTCTCGTTAGTCCAGCCATGTTCATCATCACCAATTAAGCGCCGGTTTGGATCAGCTGATAAGGTTGTTTTTCCTGTGCCTGATAGACCAAAGAAAATGGCAGTATCTCCATCTTTTCCTACGTTTGCACTACAATGCATAGGCAACGTGTTTTTAAATACTGGAAGTATAAAATTAAGAGCTGAAAATATTCCTTTTTTTATTTCTCCTGTATAACCTGTTCCTCCGATTAAAGCAATTTTTTTTGTGAAATTTAAAATGGCAAAGTTATGTTGTCTGGTTCCATCAACTTCTGGATCTGCCATAAATCCAGGTGCATTAATTACCGTCCATTCTGGAGAAAATGCTTCTAGTTCAGATTCATCAGGCCTCAAAAACATGTTATATGCAAACATGTTGCTCCAAGGATACTCATTAATTACCCTAATGTTTAATTTATAGTCTTCATCAGCACAGGCATAACTATCTCTTACAAAAATTTCTTTTCCAGAAAGATAATTAACAACCTTATCATGCAATTTGTTAAATGCCTCTGGCTCAAAAGGAATATTTATATTTCCCCACCAAATTCTATCTTTGGTTATTTCATCCTTTACTATAAACCTGTCTTTAGGAGAACGTCCTGTAAACTCACCTGTAGTAACTGCAAGTGCTCCAGAAGACGCTTCAACGCCTTGTTCTTTTTCTATGGTTATATTGTGTAATTGATTGGGTGATAATTGATAATGAATTTTTGCATTTTTAATTCCGTAACTATCCAACGAAATCGTTTTCGTAGTTTGGGTGTAATCCACCATATTTTTATTGTTTTGTTTATGGGACAAAATTAAAATATTATTTTAAAGTAGCTGTGAAATCTTAATTATTTATCTTGTTTACTTTTGAAAAAGTTAACTAAAATAATTAACCAGGCCGTCACCAACAATAAGCCGCCAAAAGGTGTAATTAAAGCAATAGTTTTAAAATCAAAACGTGTAAGATCATTGGTGGCTAAACCATAAATTGAACCAGAAAAAAATAACAGACCAAATAATAAAAAGTAGAATATTAATTTTTTTGATTTTTCATTCAAATTTGATGTTTGACCAACGAACAACATCAATATAGCATGATACATTTGATATCTTACACCTGTTTCAAAGGTCTGTTGGGCTTCAATAGAAATTAGATCTTTTAAGCCATGAGCACCAAAAGCTCCTAAAATAACAGCTAAAACTCCAAAAATAGCTCCAGTAATCAATATTTTTTTGTTCATATAAATTCTTATTTAGGATTTTTAAAACAGTTACATTTTACTACATTCGTTAAACAAAATTACTCAACAAATTTCACTATGCGAAAGATATTAGTAATAGGTTCTGGAAAATCATCATCCTATCTTATAAAATATTTATTGGATAAATCCGAATCAGAGCAATTACAAATCATTATTGGCGATGTTAACATTTCTAATGCAAGAAAGCTCATTGGAAACCACCAAAACGCTACAGCTATTGTACTAGATGTTTTTGACAAAAACTCTCGAGAAGAGGCCATTGAAAATGCAGATATAGTTGTCTCTATGCTTCCTGCAAGATTTCATTTAGAAGTTGCAAAAGATTGTATTTTGTTTGGAAAAAATATGGTGACTGCATCATACGTGAGCGAAGATATGCAAAAACTGGATACCTCTGCAAAAGAAAAAGGATTGATCTTTATGAACGAAATTGGCGTGGATCCAGGTATTGATCATATGAGTGCTATGCATGTTATTGATAGAGTTCGGGATAAAGGAGGAAAAATGATTTTGTTCGAATCCTTTACTGGTGGTTTGGTTGCTCCAGAAAGTGATAACAATCTTTGGAATTATAAGTTTACATGGAATCCTAGAAACGTAGTTGTAGCAGGACAAGGAGGTGCAGCAAAATTTTTGCAAGAAGGTGCTTATAAATACATACCATACAATAGGTTATTTAGACGAACTGAATTTTTGGATATCGATGGTTATGGCAGATTTGAAGCTTATGCCAATCGTGATTCTCTCAAATATCAAAATGATTATGGATTGGATAAGGTCAAAACGTTGTACCGAGGCACGATGCGCCGCGTTGGTTTCAGTAGAGCTTGGAATATTTTTGTGCAGTTAGGGATGACAGATGATAGCTATACTATTGAAGATAGTGAAAACATGAGCTATCGTGATTTTATTAATGCATTCTTGCCATACAGCCCAACAGATTCTGTTGAACTTAAATTCAGACATCAATTAAAAATAGATCAGGATGATATTGTATGGGAAAAGCTTGAAGAGCTCGATATTTTTAATCCAGAAAAAAAGGTCAATCTAAAAAAAGCAACACCAGCTCAAATTCTTCAGAAAATTTTAATGGACAGTTGGACTTTAGCAGATGATGACAAAGATATGATTGTGATGTACCATAAATTTGGTTACGAACTAAATGGTAAAAAACATCAAATTGATGCGACAATGGTATCTATTGGAGAAGACCAAACCTATACAGCAATGGCTAAAACTGTTGGTTTACCAGTAGCCATTGCTACTCTTGCTATTTTAAATGAAACAATTACATCTCCAGGTGTACAAATTCCTATTAAGAAAGAGATTTATGACCCAATACTAAAAGAACTTGAAGTTCATGACATTGTTTTCAACGAAAAAGAAGTTGAGTATTTGGGTTACAATCCTTTGAATATTTAATTATTTCTTACAATTCTAAATCATTTCATTAATTTTATATTTCAAACTGAAAATCTAAATTATAATGAAGGTTGTAAATCAAAATATAGAAATTGATGGTATAGATAAACAGATTCTTCGTGCACTTATGTCAGATGCTAGAACACCGATTCTAGAAATTGCAAGGCAGGTAGGAATTTCTGGTGCTGCTATTCATCAGAGATTAAGAAAGCTAGAAAAATCCAAACTAATTGCAGGTTCAAAATTTATTATAGATGCCAAGGTTTTAGGCTACACAACTATGGCATTTATTGGTATTTATTTAGACAAAGCTGTCAGCAACCCAGAGGCTGTAAAGCAATTGAAGAAAATTCCTGAAGTTCTAGAATGTCATTACACAACCGGAAATTGGAGTGTTTTTATTAAAATCTTATGTAAAGATAATTCACACCTTATGTACCTGCTAAATAAAAAGATTCAATCTATTCCAGGTGTTTCTCGTACAGAAACATTTATTTCGTTAGAACAACAAATAGAAAGACAAATTGCGATATAAAAAAAGCGTCTTAATTAAGACGCTTTATAATTTTTACGTTTTCAACTTTTTAATCTCTTCCTAAAATCTGAAATGCCCAATACACCAAAGATGCCAAAGCGCCAATAGCCGCTACCAAATATGTT
>DATGBV010000076.1:0-2006 GCA_035312485.1 Flavobacteriaceae bacterium
CCATTTGGAGTTGCATTTGAATCATTACCAGATGAATCTAATGATGAACCATTAAATAGTAATCTTAAAAATAAATTAGTTTCTAAATCAAGATCAAGATTAGAAAAAACATTATCACGACTATGCTTAGGATCAATAAAAGTTGGCAGGACCGAATCTTGTCTTGCATAAATATAAAAAGGAGATTGATCTGTTATGTTTTTTAATACTTTATTATTAGAATTAAATATTCTAGCTGATAATTCACCTATTTTATATAACATAGAAGTTGAAAAAGTAACTGAATCAATCTTATTAATTCTATTACAACAAAAATAATACCAATTAATTGTTCTGCCTGTTGCTGTTGGTATATCTCCAACAAGACCAACTTGACCATCTAACATATAATTATTAAGATTAACACGATCAATTGAGAAATCAGTTATTATTTGAACTCCATCTAACCAGGCATTAACATAAATAAGTGTGTTATCAGTATCTATTTCACAATTATAATATACTTCAACAACTAAATTATATTCTGTATCTAAACTAATACTTTGTGTTGTATAAGTAGTTGTTGTTCCACTTGGATCAACTATTTTTAGCCCACTATTACCAGCTCCTGAAGCTGCGTAATAAATACCTACCCAAAAAAGATTTGAAGCTGTTGTAAAATCTAAATCACTATGAGTAATTGAAAAACCAGCTAAATTAGTAACAGCACTTATTTTTAATCTTGTTTCAAGAACAAAATTAATATAAGTTGGCCAAGAACCTTGTTTTGAAATAGTATAAGCTAAAGTATTTTGATATTTTACCTTCTGAGTTTGAGCAGCACCAGAAGATGTTAAAATTAAACTATTTATGACTTGAGAGAACGAACCACCTGTTCCAGCTGCACTATTAGTTGTAAAGTTAGCATCTGTTGTTGTGGAATCAAAAAAATCATCAAAATTACCATCATGAGTAATGATCTTTTCTAATGTTAAAAGATTGGTATTTTCACCATTAAATAATGTTATTGTCATATTTTTATTCTTCAAATTTTTTATAAAGTGATTCTATAAGCACTAGTTCACCTTCAATGTCTGGTGAATTAGTTGATTCATAATAATGAGTAATTGTTTGAATATAACCATAAACAGTTTTTGTCATAGGTGTATAAGAACCATAGATAACCGTTCCTGGTTTAGCAAAGGTTATTTTTCGTAAAAATTCATTCTGTTGATGTTTATTTTTCCAAATTGTTTTTAAGGTTTGTAATTGAGTATAAGCCGAATCACCACCTGATATATCAACTAAAGAAAAATCAAGAACATAAATTTCCCCTCTACGACCTACATCAAGTATTTGTTGTTTACCATCTTGAGGATAAGGATTAATTTTAACACCTACAAGATCAACAGTTTCTTGTAATCCATTTATCGATTTAAAGGTGACAGTATTTGTACCATCTGTTATTGTATCGTAAGAAGTCATATTTAATCATTTTTTATTAATTTAAGGCACTTGATGATTACCATCTGTGTCATCTGTATCTAAACCAAATTCAAAGGAACCATATGCAATTAATTCATTATCTCCTGCACTTATTTTCATCTTTACAGGCTTTGTAATTTTTCCATTTAATGTTTCTGTTCCTGATCCATCTGGTTTTTCAAATATTAATTTCCGTTGATAACCATATGTTTTACTAGCTGTTTTAAGCATTTTTTTAAAATCTTCCCATTTTTGATAGGCTGATTTACTATTTGCTGTATCTGGATAACCAAGATCATTTTTCAAACTAAATTCAAAAACATATATTTCTGATCTTGTTCCACCATCTTTAACCTCTTGTCCACCACCAAATTGTTTTTCGGCTTTAAATAATTTAGTAGATTGCCATCTACCAGTTATTTCACCAAAACCATTAAAATTAATGGTTGTAAAACCATCTGAAATAGAAGCAGTTACCATTATAACACCTTTAACTAAATTGTGAACCTTGTCTTTTTAGACCACGTAATATTTCATAACCA
>DATGBV010000077.1:0-3927 GCA_035312485.1 Flavobacteriaceae bacterium
CAAATGCCTAATGCTTAAAAACCCTCGCTGGTGTAATTCACTTTTCATTCCTAAAACACGTTCAAGACTTTCAGATTTTAAATCGAGTGGTTTAAGCAAATCGTTATAAGACTCTGTAATCTTCCATATTTTAACAGAAGTTTGTGAATTATGAGTAATGGTTTTATAAATAGGCATTTATATAATTCAGACTTATTATGTAACTTTGCAGTCACAAAAATTAGAGACAAATATACAATTATGAATACAAAAACAATTCCATATGTGCCTTATAAAGTTAAGGATATGTCACTTGCGGCTTGGGGAAGAAAAGAAATAGAATTGGCAGAAGCTGAAATGCCTGGATTGATGAGTTTGCGTGAAGAATACAAAGATTCTCAACCACTTAAAGGAGCTAGAATCGCAGGTTGTTTGCATATGACCATCCAAACAGCTGTTTTAATTGAAACTTTAAAAGCTTTAGGCGCCGAAGTGACTTGGAGCTCATGTAATATCTTCTCAACACAAGATCAAGCTGCTGCAGCTATTGCTGAAACTGGAATTCCTGTTTACGCATGGAAAGGTATGACCGAAGAAGAATTTGATTGGTGTATAGAACAAACCTTATTTTTTGGTGAAGATCGAAAACCTTTGAACATGATTCTTGATGATGGCGGTGATTTAACAAATATGGTTTTAGACCGTTATCCTGAATTAGTGTCAGGCATTAATGGTTTATCAGAAGAAACTACTACGGGTGTTCATAGATTATATGATAGGATGAAAGCTGGAACTTTACCAATCCCTGCTATCAATGTAAACGATTCTGTAACCAAAAGTAAATTTGACAACAAATATGGTTGTCGAGAAAGTGCAGTAGATGCGATAAAACGTGCAACTGATATTATGATTGCTGGAAAACGTGTTGTAGTTTGTGGTTATGGTGATGTTGGTAAAGGGACAGCAGCATCATTTAAAGGTGCTGGAGCAATCGTTACTGTAACAGAGATTGACCCTATTTGTGCACTTCAAGCTGCAATGGATGGTTTTGAAGTTAAAAAGTTAGAAACCGTTGCACCAAATGCAGATATAGTTATTACTACAACAGGTAATAAAGACATTGTTCAAAGTCATCATTTTGAAGCTTTAAAAGACAAAGCTATTGTTTGTAATATTGGTCACTTTGATAACGAAATTGATATGGCCTGGTTAAACAAAAATCATGGACACACAAAAGTTGAAATCAAACCACAGGTAGATAAATATACTGTAAATGGAAAAGATATTATTATTCTTGCTGAAGGTCGTCTGGTAAATTTAGGCTGTGCCACAGGACACCCAAGTTTTGTGATGAGTAACTCGTTTACCAACCAAACTTTAGCACAAATAGAACTTTGGACCAATAGAGACGCATACGAAAACAAAGTTTACATGTTGCCAAAACATCTTGACGAAAAAGTAGCCCAACTTCATTTAGCTAAAATTGGCGTAGAACTTACTGAATTAAGAAAAGACCAAGCAGATTATATTGGTGTTAATGTTGAAGGTCCTTATAAGCCAGAATATTATCGTTATTAAATTTTAATATTATCAAAACCCTTACAATGCTGTGAGGGTTTTTTATTTACATACTTTTAAACAAAGCAAATAATGAAATACTATTTAATCTTACTGGCATGTTTTTCAATTACAAGCCAAACTTTACAGTCCCAAACAATTTCAGGAAATCCATTCTTTAATCCATTTAATGAAACCATCGATTTTGCAGCTATTGATGGAGATGATGTTAATGAAGCTACAGAGAAAATACAAAAGCTTATTGATGAATATCTAGCAGAAATATTGTCTATTGAAGATGCTGAAAGAACCTTTGATAATACCATGTTAGCACTTGATGATTTATATGCTAAATTTAGTGGTGTAAGTTCAGAAATATACCTGATGTCTAATGCTCACCCAGATTCTATTGTTAGAAATAATGCATTAAAATCAAATGTGGTTTTGGGGCAATATGGTAATAATCTATCATTGAATGAAGATTTATATAAAGCTGTAAAAGCATATTCAGAAAGTGAAGAAGCTAAAGCGCTCAAAGGATATAAAGCCAAATTTTTAAAAGAAACTATAGAAGGTTATGAAAGAAATGGGTTTGCTTTAGATAAAGCCAATAGAGATAAATTAAAAGCTATAAATGACGAAATTTCTGAATTAGGAAACAATTTCGCTCAAAATATTGCCAGTTATCAAGATTTTTTAGTTGTGAATGAAAAAGATATGGATGGCTTACCAGAAGACTTTAAAGATGCAAGAAGGCAAGAAGATGGTACATATAAAGTAGATTTGAGTTATCCTTCTTATCGTCCTTTCATGAAATATAGTACGTCAAATTCAGCCAGAAAGGCTTTGTACTTTAAGTATCAAAATCGTGCTGCACCAGAAAACTTACAAGTATTGCAAGGCTTATTGAAGAAGAGAAAAGAAATGGTAGAACTGTTGGGATATTTAACATATTCTGAATATCGTCTAGAAGATAGAATGGCAAAAACACCAGAAAGAGTATGGGATTTTGAAAATAACCTAAAAAATGACCTTAGGGTTAAAGCTGAAGCAGACTATAATGAAATTTTAGACATAAAACGTTCAAGAATTCCTGAAGCTACATCTGTTGATAGTTGGGAATCAAGTTTTTATTCTGATATTCTTTTACGTGAAAAATATCAACTAGATGGTGAATTGGTGAAAGAATATTTTGCTCTGGATGATGTGCTTGACGGTCTTTTTAAAATTACTCAAACTATATTTGATTTAGACTATAAAGAAGTAGAAAATCCATCCGTTTGGCACGAAGATGTTCGGTTGTTTGAAGTTTACAAAGACGACAAACTTAAAGGTCGTTTCTACCTTGATTTATTCCCTAGAGACAATAAATACAAACATGCAGCCTGCTTCGGTATAAAAAAAGGAAAAACCACATCTGATGGTTATCAAATTCCAACAGCGACCTTACTTTGTAATTTCCCAGAGCCAACAGCTGGCAAACCATCATTAATGCCTCACAGTCAAGTAAGCACGTTTTTTCATGAATTCGGTCATGTATTACATCACATGGTAACTACAGCCGATCTCATGTCCCAATCTGGAACCAGTGTTTCACGTGATTTTGTAGAAGCACCTTCTCAAATATTTGAAAATTGGATCTGGAACTATGATGCTTTAAAACTCTTTGCAAAACATTATAAAACCAGAGAAGTGTTACCGGAAGCGTTATTCAATAAAATGTTAGCTGCTAAAAATGTAGGTTCAGGATTGTCTGCAACTCGTCAGGTTTTTCTCGGCATTTATGATATGACACTTCATGATAAATATGATCCTTTTGGAGATAAAACAACCACAGATATTTTAAAAGAAGTACATAATGCTGTGAGATTAATCCCTTTTGAAGAAGGCACTAATTTTCAGGCTGCTTTTGGCCATTTAAGACATTATGCTTCTAGTTACTATGGTTACATGTGGTCTAAAGTTTATGCACAGGATATGTTCTCTGTTTTTGAAGAACATGGCATTTTAGACAAAGAAACCGGAATACGCTACAGAGATATTATTTTAGCTAATGGAGGCAGTAAGGATGAATTAGAACTTGTTAAGGAGTTTCTAGGTCGCAAACCAAACAATGAAGCTTTTTTAAAGGAATTAGGTTTGTGAGCTTCATTTGCAGATTAAACTTTTATATAAAAACCCTTTCAGAAATGAAAGGGTTTTTATGTAATGTCACTTCGAATGAAGTCTTTAAAATTTTTTATATTTCTGAATCAATATGATTTATGAAAAACCCAAAATAAAAGTCCCTCGATTTAACGAAGAATCCGGCTTTTACACCACAAAAAAACGCTCTAAAATAATGAGCAGAATTCGTGGTAAGGATACCAAACCGGAATTACTTTTTAGAAG
>DATGBV010000078.1:0-2585 GCA_035312485.1 Flavobacteriaceae bacterium
TCGTCCATTAAGTTCAAGGGTAAATAATTGTGCAACACCTTCGTCCATTAATTGGTCAATGCCTTTATAAAGTTGTTTAGACTTCATAGGGTCAGCATTATTAATATACCTAAAATGTTCTGGTGAAAAACTAGGTATACCTTTGTAGTTTATTGTTTCTCCTTCAGTTAAAGTGTCACCAATTTTAAAATTACCTGTATCATGAAGCCCAACAATATCTCCAGGGAATGAAATATCAACTATTTCCTTTTTTTCTGCAAAAAATGCATTAGGACTAGAGAACTTTAATTTTTTGTTATGCCTAACATGTAAATAAGGTGTATTACGTTTAAATTGTCCTGATACAATTTTTACAAAGGCTAATCGGTCTCTGTGGTTTGGATCCATGTTTGCATGAATTTTGAAAACAAAACCTGTAAAGTCTTTCTCATCGGGCCTTACAAGACGTTCTTCACTCTGTTTTGGTCTTGGTTTTGGAGCAATTTCTATGAAGCAATCTAAAAGTTCACGAACGCCAAAGTTATTAAGAGCCGAACCAAAGAAAACAGGTTGTAACTTACCATTAAGATATTCATCTTTATCAAAAGTAGGGTAGATGCCTTCTACAAGTTCAATGTCGCCTTTTAACGTTTCAGCAGCTTTATCTCCAACAAGTTTGTTTAATTCAGAGGAATTTAAATCTGAAATTTTAATGGTTTCTTCAATATTTTTACGACTATCACCGCTAAAAAGATTGATGTTCTTCTCCCAAATGTTATAGATACCTTTAAAGTCGTAACCCATTCCAATAGGAAAACTTAATGGTGTGATAGTAAGACCCAACTTTTGTTCTATTTCATCCAACAAATCAAAAGCATCCTTACCTTCTCTATCCAATTTATTTATAAAAACAATCATAGGAATATTGCGCATGCGACAAACTTCAACTAATTTTTCAGTTTGTTCCTCAACACCTTTAGCAACATCAATTACAACAATAACACTATCAACAGCTGTAAGGGTTCTAAAGGTGTCTTCAGCAAAATCTTTATGACCAGGCGTATCAAGAATATTAATTTTTATTCCATCATATTCAAAGGCTAATACAGAAGTAGCAACAGAAATTCCACGTTGGCGTTCAATTTCCATAAAATCACTGGTAGCACCTTTTTTTATTTTATTACTTTTCACAGCACCAGCCTCTTGAATAGCACCTCCAAAAAGCAATAATTTTTCGGTTAAAGTGGTTTTACCAGCATCAGGATGTGAGATGATTCCAAAAGTCCTTCGTCTACTAATTTCCTTAATAAAACTCATAATAATCTTTCAAATGGATGCAAAGATACTATTATTAAACACAATAAAAATGTTTGTTACAGGTGCTTTTTAATTTTATGATAAGAATGTATTATTTTTAATTTTCGATTGGTATTTTTACATTATGATTGAAGAAAAGGTTATTCTAGTTAACAAAAATGACGAACAAATTGGCTTGATGCCAAAACTTGAGGCTCATGAAAAAGCATTGTTACATCGTGCGTTTTCTGTGTTTGTTTTTAATGAGAAAAACGAATTAATGCTTCAACAACGTGCATTACACAAATACCACTCTCCAGGTCTATGGACCAATACATGTTGCAGCCATCAAAGAGAAGGAGAAACTAACATTGATGCTGGAAAAAGACGCTTGAAAGAAGAAATGGGTTTTGTTACAGAATTAAAAGAAATCATTTCTTTTATATACAAAGCACCTTTTGATAATGGACTCACAGAACACGAATATGACCATGTTTTGATTGGATATTATAATGGCGAACCAAATATTAATTTTGACGAAGTAGCAGACTGGAAATGGATGCCTTTAGAAGCTGTTAAAGCAGATATGATAAAACAACCAAAATCATATACTGAATGGTTTAAAATTATTTTTGATAAATTCTACCAACACATAAATGTTAAAAAATGATAGTAACAGTAAGTAGAAAAGCCCATTTTAATGCAGCACATCGTTTGTATAGAAAAGAGTGGACAGATGAAAAGAACAAAGAAGTTTTTGGTAAATGTAGTAATCCTAATTATCATGGCCATAATTACGAATTGGTTGTAAGCGTAACTGGAAGAATTGATAGAGAAACAGGTTATGTTATAGATATTCAAAAATTAAAAGATGTTATTAAAGAAGAAGTAGAAGACGCATTTGATCATAAGAATTTAAATCTTGAAGTCAAGGAATTTGAAAACCTAAATCCTACTGCAGAAAACATTGCTGTTGTAATTTTCGAAAAAATTAAACCTAGATTGAACCTAGAGTTTGATTTGGAAATAAAACTCTATGAAACGCCTCGTAATTTTGTAACCTATTCTGGACTACATTAATGAAACAAGATTTATACCCATTAAAGTTTACTCCAATATTGAAAGATAAAATTTGGGGAGGACAAAAATTAAGAATCCTTTTAGATAAAAAAAACCATTCACCAAATGTTGGAGAAAGCTGGGAAATTAGTGATGTAGAAGGAGATACATCCATTGTTTCCAATGGAAATTTAAAGGGACAATCTTTGAAAAAATTGTTAGAAAAATATCAATCAGATTTAATCGGAATT
>DATGBV010000079.1:0-9231 GCA_035312485.1 Flavobacteriaceae bacterium
CCTGTAAAATCAAACTATAAAGTAAAAGGTAAGGATGTAGTAAGAGTATTGTTTACCCATCCACCACATGAGCATTTATTGGTTGGCGAAAATATTCCTATCAATATTGTGTATGAAGACGATGCGCTTTTGGTTGTTAATAAACCTGCTGGAATGGTGGTACATCCAGGTCATGGTAATTATACAGGAACATTAATAAATGCTTTGATTTATCATTTTGATAACTTGCCAAGGAATTCTAACGACAGACCAGGATTGGTACATAGAATTGATAAAGACACCAGCGGACTTTTGGTTGTGGCCAAAACCGAAGATGCCATGATCCATTTGTCTGAACAATTTTTTGATAAAACCAGTGAGCGGGAATACGTAGCTCTTGTTTGGGGCAATGTAGAAGAAGATGAAGGAACCGTTGAAGGAAACATTGGGAGACATCCTAAAAACAGATTGCAAAATACTGTGTTTGAGGGCGAGGATGCCAATAAAGGAAAACCAGCTATAACGCACTATAAAGTTTTAGAACGTTTAGGTTATGTTACGTTACTTTCTTGCAAGTTGGAAACAGGAAGAACACATCAAATCCGTGTACACATGAAGCACATTGGTCATACTTTGTTTAACGACGAACGCTATGGTGGAGAAAAGATTTTAAAAGGAACAACCTTTACAAAATACAAGCAGTTTGTATTGAATTGTTTCAAAATATTACCACGTCAGGCATTACACGCTAAAACATTAGGTTTTGAGCATCCTGTTACAGGGAAGTTTATACGATTTACTTCAGAGGTTCCTGTTGATATGCAACAATGTATTGAAAAGTGGAGAGGATACTCGAAACATATTGATTCATAAATTATTATTATTTTAATATAAATAATAACAGTTTTTATTTATAGTTCATCTCTTTTTTCAATATTACTTTTACAAAAAAGCACTAGAAAATGAAAATAGATGAGGTTATACTCTATACAACTTCAATTAAAGAACAAAAACATTTTTATGGTTCTATATTAGAACTTGATTTGCTTATAGATTTACCGAATAAAGTATCGTATAAAACGGGAAATAGTATTCTGACCTTTCAGTATAGAAAGCATGTGAAACCTTCGCATTTAGCTTTTAATATTCCATTTAATAAAGTACAGGAGGCTTTGTCATGGTTACAAAGTAGAGTAGAGGTTATTGATTTTGAAGGGAAATTAATTTCGGATTTTTCTAATTGGAACGCGGAAGCCATTTACTTTTATGATGTAGATAAAAACATTATGGAGTTTATTGGTCGAAAGAATTTAAATGTTGAGAGCACAGCTAGATTCTCTTCAAAGGCCATTATCTCCATTAGTGAAATGGCAATTGCAACTGATAATATTCAATCGGTTTATAACACAATTAATACATTTAAGGAGATTGAAATTTTTGATGGCAATTTTGACAGATTTTGTGCTTTGGGAAATGATGAAGGTTTATTCATTTTAATAAATAAGAATAAGAAGAAATGGTATCCTAGCATGGACAAAGCTTTTACTTCAGATTTTGTGATTAGAGGCGATTATAACTTTAGCTTTGAAAATGGTATAATAAAAGAATTATTGTAATTTAGTTACTGTAAAAAATTGATATATGAAACTTGTTTTATCTCCAGCAAAATCTTTGAATTACGAAAGCGAATTACCAACCCATACTAGTACTGAAGCATGTTTTTTAGGTGAAGCGGAACGATTAAATAGATTGCTTAAAAAGAAGTCAGCCAGGAGCTTGTCTAAATTGATGAGTATTTCCGCTAATTTGGGCCAGCTTAATTATGAGCGCAATCAGGAGTGGCAACTACCGTTTACAAAAGAAAATGCAAGACAAGCAATATACGCCTTCAGTGGTGATGTGTACAGAGGATTGGATGCCTATACAATTTCAGAAGAAAAACTAAATAAACTTCAGGATACAGTTAGGATTATTTCTGGCTTGTATGGTATTTTAAAGCCTATGGATTTAATACAACCTTACAGATTGGAAATGGGCACCAAATTTCCAGTTGGGAAAAGTAAAAATCTTTATGAATTTTGGAAAACGAAAGTCACAAAAGCTTTAAATGAAGAGTTGGATGATGAAGAGTTGTTTTTAAATCTTGCCAGCAATGAATATTTTAAAGTTATAGATGTAAAAGCCTTGAAAGTACCAGTTATTACTGCTGTGTTTAAAGATTTTAAAAATGGCGAATATAAAAGTATCATGACCTTTGCAAAATTGGCAAGAGGGTACATGACACGTTATATCATAGACACCAATGCCAATACTATTGATGATATAAAAGGATTTAACTATGAAGGTTATGGATTTAGTGAAACCATGTCAACAGATACCGAATTGGTTTTTATAAGGTAAACTATTTTTTAGCCGCAGCCTTTGGTTTAGAGGTTTTTGATTTTGCAACTTTAGTTGGTTTAGCCTTTGGTTTGGCCTTTGGTTTGGCTTTAGTACTTACAGTAATTCTCGTACTTTTTTTTCTTGGTCTTCTTACACCATAAGTGCCATTAACTATTTTACCTCGTCTAGTCTTTTTATCTCCTTTTCCCATAATCTTTTTCTTTTAAGTTAGAAACAGTAAGATACTATTTTTTTTGAATAAGTGCTTGAATTTTATTATTTTAGATAGTATAAACTTAAATATCATGTCCGCTAAAATATTTTTCCAGATAATAATCTCTTTGTTTTGTTGCTTAACACTTCAGGCACAAAATAAACTAGTTGGTAAGATTATAGACCAGGACAACCAACCAATTACTAATGGTAAAGTAATTATAAATGATGAAGATGCAGAAGTTACTATTAATCTAAGAGGTTATTTTGAAATAGCAATTCCAGAAGGCACTAATGAAATAACAGTATACTCTCCAGGATATGGTTTTTTAACTTCAGAATATACTGGAGAGAAGAGCATGAGTTTTATGTTTTTAAAACCACAAAAACCAGAATATCTAGATGAAAAAGTATCTATTGGTTATGGAGATGTAACTAGAGAAAATAATACTTTTAGTGTTCAGAAATTGGATGCAGGAAATGAAATACAGACTTTAGGTTACACTAATATCTATGACTATATGAGAGGTCGTTTGGCTGGAGTAAGAATAACAAATAACAATCAGATAATAGTTAGAGGTATTAACACTATTAATTCGGGAACTGATCCACTTTTTGTTGTGGATGGTTCAATTGTTTTTGACATAGATTATATCAACGTCAATGATATTAAAGACATAAGTGTTCTAAAAGATGCTGCTGCTTCTATTTATGGTTCAAGAGGAGCAAATGGGGTGATACAAATTACAATGAAAAAATAATATCTTATTTGTTTTATCATAAGCATCCTTATAAACCATTTATTAAAGAAAACACACAAAAACTTATAGTTGGCACATTGCCGCCACCTCGTTTTTCAATAGGTGAATTATTGGAGAAAGATGTTGATTTTTGTTATGGAAGTCATTACAACTCTCTTTGGCTTTATATTGACAAAATCCATAATTTGAACTTAAAATATGATAATTCAGCCGAAGCTATTGAGCAACGTAAACAATTTCTTATTGAACAAAAAATTGGCGTATGTGATATTGTTGAAAGTTGTGAACGTAATAAAATTGATGCTTCAGATTTAGGAATGAAAAACATTGTCTTACGAAATTTGGTTGGCTACCTAAAACAATATCCAACAGTTAATACTTTGTTATTCATAGGAGGAAATAGTAAAAATGGACCAGAATATTTTTTCAGGAAGCATATTAAAGAATACGATATTAAATTAAAAACGGTTTCTAATTATGTGCCTAGAATTCATCAGTTCACTTTATATGGTAGAACAATAAAAACAGTATCGTTAACCTCTTCTTCTGGTTCTGCAAATAGAGCTATTGGCAGTATGTCGCTTTACAAACAGTTAAAAAACAGTAATCCAGATTATACCACTTTTGATTTTAGAGTAATGCAGTACAGTGAGTTCTTTTAATATTTATTTGTTTAAAAACAATTGCATAAAGATTAAATCCAACCATCTATCAAATTTATATCCAACTTCTTTAAAAATACCGATTTCTTTAAACCCGAATTTTTTATGAAATTCAACACTCTCTTTATTTGAAGCATCTACACCAGCAATCATAGTGTGATAGCCTTCTTTTTTAGCAAGATTTATAAGTTCAGTCATTAAGAGTTTGCCTATGCCTTGAGATCTACAATCTTTATCAACATAAACAGAATGTTCTAAACTTAATTTATAAGCTTCCCAAGGTCTGAAAATACTATAAGTCCCAAAGCCAATAATATTATTCTCATTTACTGCAACTATAACAGGCATATTATTCTTCCGTTTTTGTTCAAACCATTCGATTTGTTGTTCAAGTGTTCGCTCTATATAATCGTAAATAACCGTAGAGTTTAAAATCTCATGATTAACAATCTTTAAGATTGAAGGAATATCTTTGTGGTTAGCTTGCCTTATTTTTATATTCATTGACAGGTGCTATTTACAAAAGGAAAAGGTATTTTACTGGTCAACCTTGGTAAGCTC
The DNA here is from genome assembly GCA_035312485.1 of Flavobacteriaceae bacterium. Taxonomy (GTDB): domain Bacteria; phylum Bacteroidota; class Bacteroidia; order Flavobacteriales; family Flavobacteriaceae; genus Gilvirhabdus. The sequence continues at coordinate 4,559 of DATGBV010000079.1, forward strand.
CATGCCTAAAAATTGCATCCAATTTTCTCCATCTCTACTAAATTCACCTATTTCAACCCATTTATTTTCTGTACTATAATCTGAAGTAAATCTAACTTTACTTCCGTTTGGAATATCAATAAACCAACGTATTATTTTATCTTCAATAAATTCAATTGGGCTTTCATTTGCTCTCCCATCTTTGTATGCCCTCATAGCTAAAGCGTTAGTTTCAGAATCTATGTATATAACTCCAAAAGCATTATGGACAATAGTTTCTTCTTGAGTTTCAGGATCAGTTTTTACACCTAGACCTTCAACAGCAATAACACTGCAATCTGCTTTACAAGAAGCGGTTTCTGTAATTTTAGAAGCCTGTTTGCCATTTTGAGTCATCATCCAGCCTTCACCTTCCCAAGTGCCAATAATAAAGTTTATTTTTTCTATCGGATTTTCATTGCTGGAAATGTTTTCTTGAGATTGAGCTGGAATAAAAAAAGTAAGCACTAATAAACTGAATAGAAATTTCATGACTAAAATGTTAAGTTGTTTAAAATTAAAGAATTATTCGGTTTGAAAAACAATTGCCATAGAAATTTTTGGAACTTCTATAACATTACTGATTGATTTATTTGCTTGATTTGAATTAAATTCGTTTCCTAAAACGACGAGTTGCCATGAGCCTTCTAGTTGATATTTATAAGGTTCACCTTTAGCATTATAAATAACCAATATCTTTTTCCAAGTATCTCCATTTGCATTATTGTTGATTTCGTAACTTATCAAACCATCTTCAATAGTTTTGAATTCTAAATTTTTTCTTACATCTTCGGCTGATGTCATTCTGAAAGCAGGATGCTCTTTTCTTAATTTAATCAAGTCTTTATAATAATTGACTACATCTTGATGTTCAACTTTCCAATTCCAATCAATTTGATTTATGGAATCAGGAAGATTGTATGAGTTATGTTCTCTATGTTTGGTTCTTAACATTTCTGAACCTGCGTGAATAAAAACGGTTCCTTGGGAAGTCATTACAATGGCATTGGCCAACTTATCCATTTTAATCAAAGTTTCTTCATCAGCATCTTTTGTTGAAATTTTCAACTTATCATAAAGTGTGTGATTGTCATGACAGGACACATAAGAAATAGATTGCCAAGGTTCGTTGGTCCAAGGAGCTTTAGAATAATTGACTTTTTGATAATCAATTTGAGGATGCTGAATAGCACCAACAACACCAAATTTAATAGACTCTTCTGTGTTTTCAGCACCACTCACAAAGCCTGTACTTTCGTCCTCAAATACAGATCCTTTTATTCCATCTCTAATATCATCACTAAACGCTAAAACTTGAGGCATTTGCTTTATATTTTGTTTTAGCGCTCTTTGTTCAATAGGTAAAGGAGAATCTCCTGCAGTCCAACCTTCGCCATAAATAATAATATTTGGATTGATTGCTTTAAGAGTTTTAGAAACCTGATTCATGGTTTCAATATCATGTATGCCCATGAGGTCAAATCGGAATCCATCTAAATGATATTCTTTTGCCCAATAAGCTACAGACTCAACGATAAATTTTCGCATCATTGGTTTTTCTGAAGATGTTTCATTGCCACACGCTGAAGCATCGGATAGTTTACCATCTTCCCAATGCCTGTAATAATAGCCTGGAGATTCTAAATTGAAATTAGAATTTTCAGTTCTACCTGTATGATTGTAAACCACATCTAGAATAACACCAATATCATTATCGTGAAATGCTTTAACCATTTCTTTAAATTCTTTTATTCTTACTTCTGCTTTATAAGGGTTTGATGAAAAAGAACCTTCAGGAACGTTATAGTTTTGTGGGTCATAGCCCCAATTGTATTGTGCGCTGTCCAATTTGGTTTCATTAATAGCATAATGATCAAAAGTAGGTAACAAATGAACGTGTGTGATGCCTAAATTCTTTAAATGTTCTATTCCCGTTGAAACACCTTCGGCACTTTTAGTACCTTGTTCTACCAACCCTAAATATTTTCCAGGAAAACTAGAACCAGATTTAGGATGAATGGTCATATCTCTAATATGCAATTCGTATATAATGGCTTCATTTGGAAAATCTAGTTTTACACCTTTATCATTCTTCCAATTGTCTGGATTTGTGCTTTCTAAATCTAAAACCATAGCTCGTTTTCCATTTACACCTACTGCCTGCGCATAGATTCCAGGAGTTTCTTCGAGCCAACTTCTATTAATCATAATTTGGTAGGTATAATAAATACCATCTAGATTTCCTTCAACCATTTTAGACCAAATATTATTTGTAGAAGGATTTAAGCTATATGTTTTAAATGGCTTACCGTTAAAACCGTCTTTGTATAAATTCAGTTTGATTTTTTCGGCATTTGGTGACCATAATTTAAAATTTGTTGATTTTTTACTGTAATCTAACCATAAACTTGTTTTAAGAGCGGTTTGAATATTTTCAAGATTATTGGGTTTGTCTTTTTGAATACAAGAAGTAAGTAGCATAATTATTAGTAACAGGTTAAATTTTAGCCTCATTTTAATTGGATTTAATTTTTAGTAAAGGTGATTTTTATTTTGAATAATTTGAGACTTTTATAAAACACTCTAAAAGTAGGAATTTTATAGATATAAATTACGAAACCTTAAATAGCGCATTGTCAGAAATTGCATTGATTATTTTAATATTATTGCTTTTATTCTATATAAAAATAAAATCCCCTATTCCAATAAAGAATAGGGGATTCAAACAGCATTAAGAAATAATAACTATTTCTTGTTTTGCTGTTTTTTTATAGTTTTCTCATCAATATCAAACTGGTTTGTATTTTGATTTGTGTTACCAGTTGGATTTGTTGGATTCTTTTGTTCTTTTTGTCTTTTAAATTTCTTTTTATCTTCAATAACTCCCATAGTTTTCTCTTTTTTGTGTTACACTTTAATATAAAAAATAGAAGACAAAATTTTATTAAAACTATATTAAAATAGTTAGTTAATTCTTAATATTTTTAACAAATTCATTGATTGATTTAATACTATTATTTGAAATATATTTAATGAATGCACTGCCAATAATAGCACCTTTTGCATGAGCTGTTGATTGACTAAAAGTTTGGTTATTGCTAATTCCAAATCCTACAATTTGAGGGTTTTTTAAATTCATTTGTGCTATTCTTTTAAAATAATCTATTTGTTCATCACCAAAACCTGTTTTAGTACCTGTAGTACTGGCACTACTCACCATATAAATAAATCCGTTTGAAATAGAATCTATAAAATTGATTCGTTCAATGGAAGTTTGAGGTGTTATTAAAAATACATTGATTAACCCATATTTCTCGAATATATCTTTGTATTCTTCTGAATAAACATCAACTGGAAGATCAGGAATAATTAAACCATCAATACCAATGTTTTTACATTTTTTACAAAAATCTTCAACACCATATTGTAAGATAGGATTAAAATAACCCATGATAATTAAAGGAATAGAAACCGATTTTCTTATATCTTCTAATTGATTAAATAATAATTCTGAAGTCATTCCATTCTTTAAAGCTTGGGTAGAACTAGCCTGAATAGTTGGGCCATCAGCAAGTGGATCACTGAAAGGAAGTCCAATTTCAATCATATCAACTCCGCTTTGTTCTAAATTTTGAATGATGGAAACAGTATCTTCAAGATTTGGATAACCTGCAGTGAAATATATAGAAAGTAACTTTTTGTTTTCTTTTAGTTTTAGGTTTATTCTGTTCACTATTTTATAATTTAAAATAATTGATATATGTTTCTAAATCCTTATCACCTCTACCTGATAAACTCAATACAATCACATCTGTTGGTTTAAATTTCTTATGTTCTAAAATGGCTAGTGCATGCGAGCTTTCAATAGCTGGAATGATACCTTCCAATTTGCAGAGTTCTAGACCTGCTTTCATAGCATCGTCATCTGTTATTGACATAAATTGGGCACGACCAGATTTATATAAATGTGCATGCATAGGACCAACACCTGGATAATCCAAACCAGCCGAAATGGAATAAGGTTCAGTAATTTGTCCGTCGTTGGTTTGCATTAACAAGGTTTTACTACCATGGATAATACCTTCTTTTCCTAAAACTGAAGTCGCAGCACTCTCGCCAGAATCTATCCCTAAACCTGCAGCTTCAACAGCAATTAAGTTTACTGAAGTATCTTCTAGAAAATGGTAATATACTCCTGCTGCATTACTACCTCCACCAACACAGGCTACTACATAATCGGGTTTTTCTGTGTCTTCTTGTTCTTTGAGTTGCCATTTAATCTCTTCTGATACAATCGATTGAAAACGTGCAACCATATCAGGATATGGATGTGGACCTACTACACTTCCAATAATATAATGTGTGTTAACTGGATTATTTATCCAATCTCTTATGGCTTCATTTGTTGCATCTTTTAAGGTTTTGCTACCTGATAAGGCTGGAATAACAGTAGCTCCGAGCATTTTCATCCTTGCAACGTTTGGAGCCTGACGGTCAATATCAATTTCGCCCATATATACAATACACTCTAAACCCATTAGTGCGCAAACCGTTGCTGTAGCAACACCATGCTGACCTGCACCTGTTTCGGCTATAATTCTAGTTTTTCCTAGACGTTTTGCCATAAGGATTTGACCAATGGTGTTATTTATTTT
>DATGBV010000080.1:0-3891 GCA_035312485.1 Flavobacteriaceae bacterium
TTTTAAAACTCTAGTCATTTGGAAAAACAAAAGAAATGTTATCCAATTAAATATTTATTCCCAATTCCGAGAACAAGGTATTTTAAGCGAACTAAATGACATAAAATCATTGGAATAAAAGCCAGCAGGTAACAATGTGTATAAGTAATAGCGGTTTACGTGATAAAAAGAAAGATAAAATATAAATCAAAGGTCAGTACAAAACTGAAAAGTTTGTGAGTAGAAATCCGCTACTACTCATACACGAGACCGTTAGCTACAATTAGAGGTATGAATCAAACTAGGAAAGAATATTTAGATTTATTTGTATCTTGCTAATAATAAATAATATACAAGTATTATGACTTCATTAAAAAATAATAATCCCGAAGTTTCTAGGAGAGGAATGATAAAAACATTAGGACTTGGATTAGGTTTTGCTGCACTTCCTTCTTTTGTGACAGCGGAAATGACAGAAATATCGATAGATGCTTTGGATCACGGAGAACGAATAATTCCTGTGGAAGAAAAAGATCTAATTGAAATGCAAAAATTTATTGAAGACTGTATTTCGGCTAATAAAGGACCAAATGCTCAAGAACAAGTTAGAGAAGTATTGGCTAGAGGTGTCTATGACCCAAAAGCTATGCTTAAGGCAGTAGGGGAGCCAACTCAAGCAGGACTAAAAGTTTTCTTAAGGAGCAAGGAGCTTACGATATTTGCAGCTTCTTGGACACCTCAAATGAATTTATTACCACATAATCATACAATGTGGGCTAATATTGGAATTTATACTGGTAGAGAAGATAATATTCTTTGGGAAAGAACCGGTGATGGGATTGAAGGCAAATTAGCCCGATGTTTATTCGAAGGTGATACAGCAAAATTAGATATAAATGCAATTCACTCTGTAACAAATCCATTAAGAAGATTTACTGGTGGTATTCATATTTATGGTGGAGATTTCTTTGCTTCTGAACGAAGTCAATGGGATCCAGAAACTCTAGAAGAGCAGCCGTCTGATGGAGCAGTCATTAAAGAAATGTTTCGCAAGGAAAATGAACTAATTAATAAAATCAAAAACGACTAGATTCAATTATTTATCCTACTTATTTATTAAAAAAACTGTAGCTAACACCGTATAAAATTAATGGCTAGTTCTCGCTTACTTACGAAAATCCTCGCGGATTTTCTATCTGGTGTTTATTTGCTAAATTAGGTGCTTAAACACGCCACTAATCTTATACAATACCGTTGTATGCAATTAAATAGAGATGGAGATAATGAGTAGACATGATATTTTAACAGGTGTTAACCTACAATTAATAAAAGATAATAAAAATCACTGTAATTACTTGCATTTTCATAATGAAAACGGCGAAAGTTTAGAAGATGAATTAGGTGATATTGATTCTAAAGACATAATGTTATATATGTCAAATGAGTGTGGCTTAATAGATTGTCATGGAGAGATATGTAAAATTACAAAAAAAGGATTTGACATTATTAATAATGGTGGTTGGATAAAATATTTGGAACGAGAAAACAAACAAGTAGAAATTGAGTCTGACAAAGAAACTGAAAGACAAGAGTTAAAAGACGAGATTGATAGGCTGACAAAAGTAAATTTAGAGCTACAAAACAAACAGATGAAAAGGTATATTATTTATTCAATAATAGCTTTTATACTTGGAGGGATATTAACCAATTTAAAAGACATTTTCCAACTATTGAACCTACAATAAATGATAAAATTGTAATTAATATCAATTTTAAATCAAACTGACTGATATTACTCTTACGTGAATCTGACTTATTACTCATAACTTAAAATTTAAACATTATGCCAATCGACAAAATCAAAATGACAAAAAAAAGGATAGACTTTTTAAAGACATACGGAGATTTAGATGATAGCCAATTGTTATTAGAAATAGCGTATGCACAAAGCTTACAAATAGATAAATTAGACAAAATAAGATCTAATACATCCATGCTTGTTTGGTGGCTTGTTGCTATTCCAATATTGTTTTTCATTATTGTTTTCTTTTTTGGCGGATTATCAATGATTTAATATTATGACTGATAAAATAATAAACAACATAATAATATTCGACGGAGAAAATGAACATATCGGACTTGATATATACAAAAGCGACACACTAAAAAAACTATTAAACGACTACTACGTTTATCATTTCCCAAAAGGATTCCAAAACGAAGTAATTGAACAAGGCGGCACTTTTTATATAAGCACTGATAAAGACTTATCAAATATCAATATTAAGTTAAAAAACGTCAGTCAAGAGACTCTTGACCGATTTTATCAGATATATAAGCAATATTAGACTTTATGACTCTCTCTATTCGATTTCCTTCATCACTCAAACCAATGAATAAAGCAAGTTTAGAAAGTATTAATTGTTTTTCATCGTCAGATAAAAAGGTAAATTCATAAAACATATTAATCAAATCTTGACTCGAATAACCATTTATTAAAATAGATTTTGTCATATCAAACGAAATACCATTATGAACATCCTTATCCGACTTGCCACTCATACGTTAAATAAAAACTGCATACAACAATGTATATAAAAAATGCTTTTTATCGCATCCTAGAATACACAAAGTGCGACTTACTATCTTTGTTCCCTTACGAAACTCAATCTAGTATATTCGCACTTTTCATATACTAAACCGTTGGCAATAATTAAATCTGAACATAATATTTAAAATGAAATAAATGATAAAAGCATTAAGCAAAGACGGAAAAGTAAATCGTCAAGTTCTATATAATGAAGTAATCTTGATGATTGATAAATACGATACTTTAACATTCCATGCTATTAACGAAGAGTTCAATTTTGAAATGAAATTTAATTTCGAATTTTCTGACTCGGGAGATGAATTTAAAGCAAATGGAAATTTCTCACAGAAGGACAAGGAGTTAACTTTAAAACTTGAAAAATGGTATTCTCAAACACGAGTTGAGAATACTGAACCACTCGAATTTGATTTAGATACTGGACTTAAGATTTGGGTTAAATATGGCACATCTGCTATTGAGAAAAGAGATTTTAGAATGTTTCATTTAACGGTTTGGGGGGAATTATAATATGGAAAATCAAGGACAAAATATAACTGGTAAAGGCACATCAACTGAACAAAGCAAATTTGACAAGTTTTTTGGTCAGCACTTCAAAAGTATGGTTGTTGGGATATTGATTGTAATATTGATTATTACATTTACTATAATTTTCTGTGTTAAAGATTCTCTGTCTAGTGATGTAGTGACATTCTTTTCTTCAGCGGTAATGGGGTTAATTGGTTTTTTTGCTGGCTCTAGTTCGAAATAACTATTGCCAACAACGTGTAAAAATAATTGCTTGTGACTTGCCTACTTGGAAATTCCTGCGGAATTTCCAATGGTTCGGTTCATTTTTAGTAAGTTAGTTACTTAAACACGCAACTATCCTTACACAAAGACGTTAGCAAACATTAAATAGTTCAAGAAAAAATTAAGCTATATCAGTTACCGATTATAGAATTAAAGATACTTGTTTTTTCAGAAGTTTGATTTGGAGTGAGATAAAATTCAGATTGATATTGAGCTACAATTATATCTGCTTTTTCACATGCCGAAAAAATCATTGGTAAAATAGTCTCTGTTCCTTCAATAAACTTTTTAAAAATTGGATTGAAATCTGAATTTGTTAAATGATTCAATACTTGAATTTGGTCGTTTATGTCAAATGGCTTGTTGTTTTTACCAAAATCAAAATAAAGTTTCCTCATAAAATCATCTAACGTTTTTTTTCCATTAGTTCTACTACGGATTTCAACATCAAGAATAAATGCCATAGTTGCACCTCCACCATATATTAAATGCCAATTATTAATTTTATCTTT
>DATGBV010000081.1:0-3105 GCA_035312485.1 Flavobacteriaceae bacterium
CGTCGGCTACAGTATTTTGACCACCAAATACTTGAGACTAGCCCATGGTTAGATCTCCGGGTACATAATGAAATTATCAGTGGGCATGGGTCTTTTTAACACGGCCGATAAAGTTTAAGCGCCCCTTGGTTGAGGGCCCATACTTAGTAAGATTGCCGGTTAGAAAGATTGTTAAGGATTTTCCACAGAATGTGGATAATTCAAAGAAAGAAAAAGAAGCAAAAAGAAAGAAATTTTGCTACTACAACGGGTGTCTCACTCAACACTATTGACTATTTAAGCCTAATAGTAGTATTTGGTTATAACCCTTTTGATTTTTGATTTGCCGCAAGAATAGTTAAATACTCACCAGCGGTTACTACTTTTAAATTTCCTTTGGCGTAATCTTTTTTATTACGTGAAATGATGAAATCAATGCCTTGATTCACTGCAGAAAAATATTGTAAAGCATCTTCAAAATCGGGAAAAGATGATTCCAGTGCTTCATCAAAGCCCTTCTCATCCATTGTTAAAATAGAGATATTTTTACGAAGAGTTTTTAAAGCTTTTCGTGATTTTTGTTTGTTACCAAATTTTGTAATGATATAATCAACATTTGCAAGTACAAGGGGTGTTGTATATGCCTTGGCTTTATTCTCTGAAATAATTGATAAGAGTTTTAAAGCTTCATTGTAGTGTGTTCTTTTTGCTAACAAATCGATAAGAATATCAGAATCAATAAAGAGTTTATTCATTTAATACTCTGTCTGATCTATATTTACGATAATCTTCCTTAATATTGAAGTCATTAGGAATTGAAATTATCCCTGATAATTTTTCAATTTCACGGGATGCCTTTACAGACACTTTTTTAGGATTTTTAGTAGTTATAAAAGTGAAATATTTTTCAACCATGCCAGAGAGAGTTTCATTTTGTTTTTTTGCATAATCCTTTGCTTGATTAATAATTGTTTCATCAAGCAATAATGTTAATTTTTTGTTCATAAGTATCCTAAATTTTATACGTACAAAATATATGTATTTCTACACGTATTGTCAAATATTGTAAAACTCAAATTCAAAAGGGTATAACGACTTTTACTTACGCGCGCACCACGGATAGAGCAAAGTGCAAGCGAGATTTAGCGACCTCATGCTCCGGCGTGAGCGTCGCGTACAGTAATTTGATATTTCCAAAAAGGACCTCCAGTTTTATTAGAGCTTGGCATTTAGCCATCCCACTTGATACTATTGATCAACATAAACAATGGAGGTCCCTTATGCTTTATTCAGGTATAGATTTACATAAAGACAATTGTGTTATTTCAACTGTTAATCAATCTGGTAAAATGATTAAACAATCCAAACTGCCGAATCATAACATCTCAATAATACGTTATTTTTCAGGCATGGGCAAGCAACATAAAGCAGTTGTTGAATCTACGTCCAACTGGTACTGGCTTAGTGATCTGCTAAAAGAAAATGGTATTGAAATACTATTAGCGCACGCCAAGTATCTTAAAGCTATCAGCTACGCAAAAGTGAAAACAGATAAAGTGGATTCTCAAACGTTGGCTGATCTGTTGCGCATGAATATGATCCCCGAAGCTCACCAGATCAGCAGTGACAAGAGGCCTTTAAGAGACCTGATGCGTACCCGTCTGCGACTGGTAACAAAAAGAACCAGTTGTTTTAACAGTATCCATCGATTGCTGGGTAAGTATAATATTGCCATTCCGAAAGATCGTAATCTGCATGACTTATCCACACTGGAATTACTTGTTAATCTGCCCCTGCAACAGGATGCTCTTTTTCAATTAGAGATTCTTAAACAACAAATACGTTTACTACACAAACAAATAAACACGTTAGAAAAATCGCTGCATCCCAGGCTCATCCCCAATGAAGATATCCAGCGTCTTTTATGGATACCGGGTATAGGTAAAGTATTAGCCTTCAGCATTTATCTGGAAGTAGATGGTATTGATCGTTTTAGCGATGTTAACAAATTTTACTCCTACAGTCGTCTGGTTCCCGGAGCGGATAACTCTAATCGTAAACAACGACATAAATCAGCGAATAAAGATGGCAACCGCTATCTGAAAATCGCTTTTATAGAGGCGGGTATCAAGGGTCGCCAATATTATAAAGAGATCCGACAATTTTATCAGTCCAAAGCATCTAAGAAACATAAGAATATAGCCCGTAATCTTGTATCATTGGAACTGGCCCGCATTACTTATTATGTATTAAAAAACAAAACTGATTTTAATAACCGCTTTAAAGGCAGGATATTAAGCAGACAAAAAATAACGCAATGGCCACGTCTGGCAAACCCTGGTTGCTAACTGTTTTGAATAATTCAGAACATCACATTTGATTGGGAAGTCGGGCGTTGTACCTATGTAAATATCTGGGATATCTGTCTGATACAAAGATAGAAGCTTTAAAGTAAAAAACTCTAAAGACAAGCCCTGAAAGGTGTTTGGGCGCCAATTGCAGTCCATCACGATATTAAAGGTAGACGTTAAGTAATCATCTGAACAGTAATTGTAAGAAAAAAAATAATTTTGTAAAAAATCTGGAGATTTTTGAAAGGAAGTATTTTTTCTTCTTGACTTAGTCCTTTTTAAAGGTGTTAGCTGCCTAGTTACTTAGTTTTTTAAATTTTACTAATTTATGTTTTAAAGACGTTTTATATATTTAACTTATTAGCCATTAATTCTATAGGATTTGTTCCTTTTAAGCTACAAATTTGATACTGATATATTTCAAATCTCCCATCAATTTTCATTCGTTCAGCTATTTGTTTATAGGTGAATGGAGGAATAATATCCATTTCAAGTACAACTTTATTTACTAAATCAACCAACATTCCTACTTTTTCAGATTTAACGAGTTTAAAAACTTCGTCTAAACATAAATCAATTATTTGAATATCAGTTAAATTTGGTGAAATTCCATTCTTATTGTGTTTTGGTATTGAATCGATTGTTATGACTGGTCTTTGAATTTTACTACCGTCATCTAAAGTTAAATTTATATTTTTCTTCTGAGGAAGAACTTCTTTATATCTTTTGGGATAGCAACAGTTTTTATACTTCTTTCCTGAACCACATGGACAAG
>DATGBV010000082.1:0-16301 GCA_035312485.1 Flavobacteriaceae bacterium
TTCCACCATGTTCTGCAGTTTCAAAGTTGTTTGCTGAATAATAAAACCCTTGATCTGTTTTTCCGTTAAAAACAGTATCAAGTTTAAATTCTTTTGCTGTTACCCAATAAATGGTTTCACTGGAATAATCATGAGAAAGATCTACAATGTCACCTTCTAGAATGTTCGTGGATGTCTCTTTTGTTTCAATTTCGTCATGTGCTTCATTTTTACAATTTGAAAGTAAAACAAAAAAAATAAGAAGTGATAAAATATTTGTTTTCATAAGATTGAATTTTTCATTAAAAATATATTAATTACTTACAAAAGTCACAACACTTTTAGCAGGCAAAGTAAATTTGAATGCATCAATATCTGAATTCAAATTCACAGAAGTTTTAGCTGCTATATTGTCGGTTTCTGAAGTTACATAAGGTGTAACAGATGTAACCGAAGTACCTTCTATAGCAAATTGTTGTACTACATTTGAAGTACCTGTGTTGACGGCTACAATAACTGTTTTACCATTGCCTGTGTATGCACTCGCATATACATTGGTTTTCGGATTTGCAGTGGCGTCTACTCTTACATATCCTGGACGCACAAATTTGGCATAGTTAGACATCAGATAACCGCGTTTTGTAATTGTACCATCTTCATCAAGAGGTCCATAATAACGTTTAGCATACCACCAAACATAAGCATTAAAATTTCCAATGGTCATACAATCATGAATTTCTTTACCTACATCTAAAGCCAAAGGCCAGTCGTTTCCTGAATTCTGACTATCTGTATAATGTTCTGTCATCCAAACCTCTTTTCCTTTACTTCTTGCTAAAGGGTAGTCTTCTAATCCACTACCATAAATATGACCACCAACAATATCAACATTGCTAGCAGCAGTAGCATCGTTCAACATAGCATCAGTTGTTGCATGATTAAAATTAAAGGATTCTGGCGAAATAACTTTAGCGCTAGTAATTAAGTGACCATTATCTTTTAAAAAATCTCTAATTTGAAAAGCAGTCCAATCACATGATTCATAACTTACTTGTATATCAGGTTCATTTTGTATGCCAATAGCATACAGTTCGGCATTGTTAGTAGCCATATAATTGGCAAAATCATTTAAATAATTGGCATAGTCTTCATAAGATTCTGTTTTTAAAGAACCACCTGTTAGGTTGTTATTTGTTTTCATTGATGCTGGAGGACTCCAAGGGCATGCAATTATAATAGCACCTCTTGCTTTTGCTCCTATAGCACGATTTAATTCTTTAGCTCTGTAATTCGCATCAGTTGCTACTCTAATCCTTAAAATGGATAGACCTATGTTATCATTACCAGTTCCAAAGAGTTTGTCGTAATCTGAATTATTTAACTCTGAAACTCCTGGTGGATCAAATACGGTAGCCGCACCAAATCCTCTTATAAGTTGCTTATGATCATTAACTTTTATAATCGATGCATCGGCTTCAATAATTTCTGGTGTTGGATTAGGGTTAGGATCTGGATTTGAATCGCTGCCACTGCAACTACTTGAAAATACTATTAAAAGCAATAGAAATATTTTTATTTTTTTCATAGACTTGTTTTATGTTCTTGTTATAGTAAATATTTTGTCATTTTTCAGGAATCCAAACTTTCATTTTCCCAACACCTCGGTTGGACCATACATAGTAAGGAATGGCTTTTAATTTATCATTTTCAATTGTGTTCACACCTCCTAATATTTCTTCTTTTCTTATACTAAAAGAGTCGTTCTCTGAAATGGATATAGCATCAAAAGAATTTTGATTATCTATTTCCTCAATGGCATAAACTAATGGACCATATTCTAAAGCCAGTTTGTTACTATTCTCAACAACAAGAGGATTTGAAACTATCTTTTTAACTTCCATTGGGAAATCAATTTCTATTTCTTCGTTCTTATTCCACTGTTTTGTAATAGAAATATATCCGTCAACTATCTCTGCATTATAATCTTTGCCATTAACTGTAATTTTTGTTTTGTTCTTCGAAATCTCTGTATAATGATATAGGTCACTAGGCAAAACTTCATTTCTAACCCAATATGGAACACGCATTTTTAATGTAAATTCAGCATCCTTTTCAGGGCTTATATTGATCAAAACCTTACCATCCCATGGATAATTAGTTGTCTGACTAATGTTTAAACTATTGTCTTTTAATTCAATCTTTGCATTATTTGAAGCATAGAGGTTTACAAAAACTTCATCTTCTGTTTTTGAATATATTAATTTTGGTATAGAAGGAATAAACCTAATGATATTAGTTGGGCAGCACGAACAATCAAACCAATCTTTACGTGTACATGATCCTTGATTGAACTTATAGACACCGTCAGATTCCAAAGCATTTGGATAAAAGAATTTTTCTCCGTCCAATGATAGCCCAGAGATCAAACCATTATACAAAGTACGCTCGATAATATCAAAATATTTTACGCTTCCAGTCAAATTATGCATACGGTGATTCCAATAAACATTACCTATTGAAGCACAAGTTTCATTATAAGCTGTTAAGTTTGGCAATTCATAATTCTCTCCGAATGATTCTCCTTCATGTTTTGCTCCAATTCCACCTGTGATGTACATCTTTTTTTCAACCATATTGGACCATAATTTATTTACTGCTTTAAGATAAGATGAGTCATTTTTAATGGCTGCAATATCTGTCATACCAGCATACATATATACAGCTCTAACGGCATGTCCTACCACTTCATCCTGATTGATAACAGGAATATGATCTTGTGAATAAGAACCAAATAACTTATGATTTTCAGGATTCCCTCTGTTATCAAGAAAGTATTTAGCCAAATTTAAATAAGCTTCATTGTCAGTTGCTTGATACAGTTTTATTAAACCTGTTTCAATAATTTGATGCCCTGGAACAGTCGCTATTTTTCCTTCTTCATCACCAAATGTTTTAACCATTAAATCAGCATTTTTAATAGCTATGTCTAAAAAGTTATTTTTTCCTGTGGCTTGATAATGAACCACTGCAGCTTCATACATATGTCCAGCATTGTAGAGTTCATGGCTTGCTGCCAGAGATTCCCATCGTACTCCTTTTTCAACTTTAACCCAAGGTGCTGGTGGCTTGGCAGGATTTATTGTACGCCACGTTGTTAAATAACCATCTTTTTCCTGACCTATTTTTATGATACTAATTAATGAATCAATTAATTTTTCTAATGGCTCATTTGGAGCACTTATTAATGTATTTGAAGCACCTTCTATAATTTTATATACATCTGAATCATCAAATGGCATAACACCTCTTACTTCACCTTCTTTTCGTCCTCCTGCAATTAAAAAGTTTTCAAAACGCCCTTCTTCATTACATTTTTTTAATGCATATTCAATTGTTTTTTCTTGTACTGTTTTAATAATTGGAAGCCAAAAAGAATCCGTTAGTTTTACATTCTGAATATTTATGGGTTCAATAAGATAACCAGTAGCTTTTACTTTTGGCAAGGGTTTTTCATCAGTTTTACAACCAATTATAATTATTGTGAAAAGAAATAGAGTGATTTTTTTCATTTTACATAGTTTATCAAAGTTCCAATTCCATCAATTGATATTTCTATTTTATCTTCGCTTTTTAATGTAAAAGCATTAGTTGGTACTATACCAGTTCCTGTCATTAGTAAACTACCAAAAGAAAAACTACATTCTCTGTATAAATAGAAAACCAATTCTTCTGGTCTGCGTTTCATTTGATTGAGTTCTATTAAATCTTCAAAAACAATATTATTATTACGAAATATTTTCATTCCGATTTTTGCGTCACTGGAAATTGGTTTATCAGTTACATAAACACAAGGTCCTACTCCAGCACATGCATCATAAGTTTTGGCTTGTGGTAAATACAACGGATTTTCGCCTTCAATGCTTCGCGAACTCATATCGTTACCAATCGTGTAGCCAATTATTTTTCCACTTGATGTAATTACCAGTGTTAATTCTGGTTCTGGAACATCCCAAGTAGAGTCTTTTCTAATGTTCACTTTTCCACCAGATGGAACTGTTCTGTTTACTGTTGCCTTAAAGAACAATTCTGGCCTGTCAGCATTGTAAACACGTTCGTAATAATCACCACCACCAGCATCTTTACTTTCCTCTTGTCGTCCTAGTTTACTATTGTAGTATGTTACACCACTTGCCCATAATTCCTGACTTTGCATTGGAACAAGCAAATGGCTTTCAATTAAATCTTGAGCATTATCTATTGGGTTCAAGGTTGAAACTAGTTGATTTAATGTTACAAATAAATCATCGTTATTTATAAACTCATCCCAATCTTCATTGGTTAAATAAAATGAATTACCAGACTGAATTAAAATGCCTTTTTTGGTGTTATAAATCTTCATTAAGCAAAAATTAAATACGTTAAGAATACTAAAATTGCGGCAGAAGTCCCTAAAATAAAACTTCCTAAAGTTAGAAAACGATATCCTAATTTAATATCCATTCCAGATAGTTGGGTAACCACCCAAAAGAAGCTGTCATTTGCATGTACAACAACAGCCGAACCTGCTCCGATGGCAATAACCACCATAGCTTTTTGTAATTCGGTGTCAAAGCCTAAAGTAGACATCATTGGTGCTAAAATTGAAGCAGCCGTTATTAATGCAACAGTTGAAGAACCTTGTGCTGTTTTTATTGCTGCTGCCAGAAAAAATGGTAACCAAATACTTAAATTTATACCTGATAATGCTTCGCCTAACGTTATAGCAATTCCTGAATCACGTAATACTTGCCCAAAAATTCCACCAGCACCAGTAATCAATAAAATGGATGCTGCACCAACCAATGCTTTACCAATCCAACCAGAGGTTGAAAACATGTCTTTGTTTAATTTTTTTGGAAGGGACAGCGATAAAAAACAACCAATCAACAATGCGATAAATGGTGTACCTAAAAAGAAAAGTATTTTGATTAAAAATGGAAACGTATCAAAGCTTTCTTCTTTATATCCGTAGATTGAAGTTAAAAGAGATTTTATAACAATCAGAATTATAGGAATAAAAATGGGAATTGTAGACTTAAAAGCACTTGGTGCAGTTTTAAGTCGTTCTGTTATTTCTTCTTCTGTTACATTTGGGTCAGGAGCAATATAAGTTTTAGAAACGTATTTTTTCGCAAACATAATGCCTATAAAAAGTGCAATCATACTTATCGGAATTCCTAATAGAATCACTAAACCCAAATCTGCATTTAAATAGTGAGCCGCAGCAATTGGTCCTGGTGTAGGAGGCACCATTGTATGAGCTGCAATCAATCCAAGAGCCAAAGCAATTGCAGTTCCTGATAACGTGATTCCAGCTTTTTTTGATAAACTTTTATTGAGTGGAGCTAATAACATGAAACCACTATCTGCAAACACAGGAATAGATACAAACCAGCCTACAAGTCCCATGGCAAATGGTATTTTTTTCTTTCCGGTAAACTTTAAAACCTTTTCTGCCAGTGCATAAGCACCACCAGAATTTTCAAGAAAAGCACCAATGATAACACCTAGAATAATTATCATACCAATACCGCCAAGTGTATTGCCGAAGCCCTTGTTTACAGATATGATGATTTGATTTAAAGGCATTCCAGCAACTATTCCATAGAGAATTGCCACTAAAAGTAATGCAACAAAAGGATGCACTTTTAGCTTTGCAGTGAGCCAAATAATAAGTAAAACACTTAATAATAAATAAAGGACTACCATATAATTAGTTTAATGTAAATCTCTTTCAACCTTTGAACCTGAACCACCAACCAATATATCTAAATCTGCACCAACATCAGCTTGCTCTACATGGTCTAAATAAATACGAACATAACCGCGTTTTGCAACTGGTTCTGGTTCTTTCCAGTTTGCTTTTCGTTTTGCTAATTCTTCATCAGAAATATTGAGTTGTAATAAACGTTTTTCAACATCAAGTGTAATCATGTCATCATTTTGAACCACTGCTAATGTACCACCTATTGTTGATTCTGGTGAAATGTGAAGTACAACAGTTCCATATGCCGTTCCACTCATTCGTCCATCAGAAATGCGAACCATATCTTTTACACCTTTCATGATTAGTTTTTCAGGTAAATCTACATTGCCAACCTCTGGCATTCCTGGATATCCTTTTGGACCAACACCTTTTAGTACAATCACACAGTTTTCATCAATATCTAAATCTGGATGATCAATACGTTCGTGGTAATCTTCCATACTCTCAAAAACAACGGCTCTTCCAGTATGTTTCATCAATTTTGGAGTCGCAGCAGATGGCTTTATAACAGCGCCATTTTCGCATAAATTGCCTTTCAATACAGCTATTCCTGCGTGCTTTTGCAAAGGCTTATCTATTTTAGCAATAACATCATCATTATAACACCTTGCTTTTGCATAATTTTCTTTGAATGTTTTTCCGTTCGCAGTAATAATGCCTTGGTGTAACAAATCGCCCAATTCTTTCATAACAACAGGCAATCCACCTGCATAAAAGAAATCTTCCATTAAATATTTTCCTGAAGGCATTAAATTTACCAATAAAGGAATATGACTACCAACAGAATCAAAATCTTCAAGTTTTAAGTCTACTCCAATACGTCTAGCAATAGCAATTAAATGAATTATTAAATTTGTTGAGCCACCTACAGCAGCATTAGTTACAATAGCATTTTCGAAGGCTTTTCTGGTTAGAATTTTAGACATGGTGAGGTCTTCTTTTACCATTTGCACAATACGTCTTCCAGATAGTTGTTGCATCACTTTTTTTCGAGAATCTGCTGCTGGAATTGATGAAAATCCAGGTAATGTTAATCCTAATGCTTCAGACATGGTTGCCATAGTAGAAGCTGTTCCCATAGTGTTGCAATGACCAATGCTTCGAGCAGCACAGATTTCGGCCTCGCGCATATCTTCTGCGTCAAAGGCTTCTGTTTTTTGTTTTTCTTTTATCATCCAATTAAATGAACCAGAACCTATGGTTTCGCCACGAAAACGTCCGTTTAACATTGGACCTCCAGGAACAACAATGGTAGGTAAATCTACACTGCATGCTCCCATTATGGTTGAAGGTGTTGTCTTATCACAACCTGTTAGTAATACAATTCCGTCAAGTGGATTTGCACGAATAGACTCTTCTGTATCCATACTTGCAAGGTTGCGAAATAACATGGTTGTTGGTCGCATAATAGTTTCGCCTAAAGACATCACTGGAAATTCTAACGGAAATCCACCAGCTTCCAAAACACCTTTTTTTACTACTTCAGCAACATCACGTAAATGTCCGTTACAAGGTGTTAATTCAGACCAAGTATTACAAATTCCTATAACGGGCTTTCCTTCAAAATAATCATCAGGATAGCCTTGATTTCGAAACCATGAACGATGAACGAATCCCATTTTATCATTACCGCCAAACCATTCTTGGCTCCGTAGTTTTTTTTCTCTATTCATTTAATTAGTTAGTTATTTTGCAACGCAATCGATTGCACTAAAGTAGTAAAGTTATTTATTTTTTATTTAAGGATGGTAAATAATTTTAAAGTTAAACTTGATTTTCTATTTTAGTGTAATGCAAGAAGACTTTCTTCATTACATTTGGAAATATAAAAAATTTGATACCTCAAATTTAAAAACTATAAAAGGAGAAGCAATTACTTTGGTTTCTTCTGGACAGCATAATTTAAACTCTGGCCCTGATTTTTTTAATTCACAGCTTAAAATAGATGATCAATTTTGGGCTGGAAATGTTGAAATCCATGTAAAATCTAGTGATTGGTTTGTTCATAATCATGAAAATGATAAGGTTTATGATAATGTTATTCTACATGTGGTTTGGGAGCACGATGCAGATGTTTTTAGAAAAGACAATTCTGTTATTCCTACGTTGGTATTAAAACACTATGTTTCTAATAATGCTTTAAGCAATTACCAAAAGTTGTTTTCAAAATCTCAAAAATGGATTAACTGTGAGAATGATTTTGAAACTGTTGATGATTTTGTAATTAGCAATTGGTTGGAACGTTTGTATTTTGAACGTTTGGAAAGAAAATCCCTTGATATTGAAAATTTGCTTAAGGAGTCAACAAATAATTGGGAAGCTGTTTTGTTTAAAATGATTTTTAAAAATTTTGGATTGAAAATAAATGGTGATTCATTTTTGAGTATAGCTAATTCAATTGACTATTCAGTATTAAAAAAATCACAAGCAAAAATAGAATCTCTAGAAGCATTATTTTTTGGACAAGCAGAATTATTAGAAAGCGATATTCAGGACGTCTACTTTTTGGAACTACAAAAAGAATATCGGTTTTTAAAGCAAAAATTTAATCTTAACAGTTTTGGTGTTGTTCCTTTAAAGTTTTTTAGATTACGACCTCCAAATTTTCCAACTATTAGGTTGTCACAACTGTCTAGACTTTACCATTCATATCAAAATCTGTTTGCAAGAATTGTTGAAAGTCAAACAAAAGAGGATTTTTATAATCTTTTAATGTCTGAAACTTCAGAGTATTGGCAAACTCACTATTCATTTGGGAAGCAAACAAAAAAATCCAAAAAAAGACTTACAAAACAATTTGTAGATTTACTTTTAATCAATACCATAATCCCTATTAAATTTAGCTTTGCGAAATATCAAGACAAAGATATTAATGACGAAATTATTAAATTGATTACAGAAATTTCATCTGAAAAGAATAGTATTGTAGAAACTTTTAACAGTTTTAAACCAATTTCAAATTCTGCAATGCAATCACAAGCTTTAATTCAATTAAAAACTAAATATTGTGATAAAAATAGATGTTTGCAATGTGAAATTGGTAATACACTTTTAAACAGGAATTGATTAACTTGCAACATGAACATATTTTATAAAACGTTACTTTATTTCCAAAGGCATGGTTATTATGTTTGTCAGCGTATTGCTGATAGATTGGGTATAAGAGCAAAAGTAGTTAGAACGTCTTTTATGTACTTAACATTTGTTACTTTAGGCTTTGGTTTTGCCTTGTATTTATTTATAGCTTTTTGGATGCGAATTAAAGATTTATTGTATGCAAAACGATCTTCAGTATTTGATTTGTAGTCTATGAATCCAATTATAAAACTTTTCAGATCAAGAATTTACACAGCTATAACGTTATTGCTAATTCTCCTCTTAACTGGAGTGTTAGGTTTTAAAATCATGTCCAATTATACATGGATAGATGCTATTTATATGACAGTAATTACAATAACAACTGTTGGATTTTCTGAAGTAAACCCTCTTGATCCAGTCTCTAAAATATTTACAATTTTTTTGATTTTGACCAGTGTTGTTATTGTTGGATATGCCATAACAATTATTACCGAATATATTTTAAGTAAGAACAATATTGAAGAATTAAAACACAAGAAGATGCAAAAACAGATTGATAATTTTAAAGATCATATTATTATTTGTGGTTATGGGAGAAATGGGAAACAAGCTGCCAGAAAATTATTGGCTTATGATAAATCGTTTGTAGTAATAGAAAAAGATGAAAAAATGGAGCATAGATTACAAATGGATGATATACCATATGTTATTGGAAATGCCAATGAAGATGAAGTTCTTTTACAAGCAGGTGTTCATAGAGCTTCTTGTTTTATAACCGCTATGCCAAACGATGCCGATAATTTGTTTGTTGTGCTGTCGGCAAGACAAATGAATGAGAACATGACTATTATTAGTCGTGCATCACAAGAATCTTCTTATGATAAGTTAAAGTTTGCAGGTGCAGATAATGTTATTTTACCAGATAAAATAGGTGGTGATCACATGGCATCTTTGGTAGTTGTTCCAGGACTAATGGAATTTATTGATAATTTATCCATAGTTGGTAAATCTAATATCAATATTGAAGAAGTTGCTGTTGAAAAACTTTACAATACAAAACAAATAAAAACCTTAAAAGATCTTGACCTTCGGAAAAAGACCGGATGCAGTGTTATTGGTTTTAAAGATTCTAGCGGAGAATATATTGTAAACCCAGAAGCAGATATTAAATTAGTGCCAAACTCTAAAGTTATAGTATTAGGAAGGCCTGAACAAATACAGAGACTTAATACCTTATATAATTTAGAATAACCATCATCATTTTAACTAATGATGTTTTAAAAACTCATTTTTTTTTAGCATCTTGTCAACTTTAAATTGATTTTTAAAAAACTAACTAATAATTTTAACACTTATGAAGAAATATCTTCTTTCAATTTTCACACTTATTTTACCGACTGCAATTTTTGCTCAAGAAGCTGAAGATTTAAGTTTCGGACAAAGGATAGATCAAGCTTTTCAGCCAGTTGCTGATTGGTGGGAAGGGTTTATTCTATCAACTGTTCCATTAGGAGAATATAATGTGCCTTTTGTAGTTATTCTTTTAGTTTTTGGAGCTACTTTTTTCACAATATATTTTAAATTTCCTAGTATATTAAAATTCCCTTTAGCTGTAAATACTGTACGTGGTAAGTATGATGATATAGAAGGAGGTCACCATGCAGAAGATAAAGTTGCAGTAAATATTGTTGATGGTGATTTGCCTGATACTATTCGAGATGAAAGTAAAGAAGGAGAAGTGTCACATTTTCAGGCATTGGCAACTGCAGTTTCTGGAACTGTAGGTTTAGGAAATATTGCTGGAGTTGCTGTTGCAATTGCACTTGGTGGGCCAGGAGCAACCTTTTGGATGATTGTTTGCGGTTTAATAGGAATGTCCACAAAATTTGTTGAATGTACACTTGGTGTTAAATATAGAGATGTGGGTGAAGATGGGACTGTTTATGGAGGTCCAATGTATTATCTATCTAAAGGTTTAAAAGAAAGAGGTCTTAAAGGTGTTGGTAAAATACTTGCGGCACTATTTGCTATATTATGCGTTGGTGCTTCATTTGGAGGAGGCAATGCATTTCAGTCAAATCAGGCAGCACAACAATTGTCTGATTTAATAGGTTGGAATTTTCAAACTTCAGGCTTTTGGATAGGTCTAGTTATAGCGGCTATAGTAGCTGTTGTAATTATTGGAGGTATAAAAAGAATAGCAAATGTAACCGAGAAGATTGTGCCATTTATGGCAGGTATTTATGTATTAGCCGCGGTAATTATTATTGTTGCTAATTATAGATTTATTGATGATGCCTTTTCATTAATTATTGAAGGTGCATTTACTCCGATGGCAGGACTTGGTGGATTTATCGGTGTACTTATAGTTGGCTTCCAGCGTGCAGCATTCTCAAATGAAGCAGGAGCAGGTTCAGCGGCAATAGCACATTCCGCAGTAAAAACCAAGCATCCAGCATCAGAAGGTGTAGTTGCGCTTTTGGAGCCTTTTATAGATACTGTTGTTATCTGTACAATGACCGCGTTAGTTATTATTTTCTTTAATATGGATGATGCTTCTACAATACAGGCTGCATTTACATATGGAGGTGATGGTTCTGGAAATGTTGTTTTAAACGCTACAGGAAAAGCAGTTGGAGGTGTAGAGTTAACTTCAAGAGCTTTTGATGCAGTTATTCCTCACTTTTCTTATGTATTGACAGTTGCCATAATCCTATTTGCATTTTCTACTATGATTTCTTGGTCTTATTATGGACTTCAATCTTGGAAATATTTATTTGGTAGAGGAAAAACCGCAGATTTAACTTATAAAATATTGTTCTTATTATTTGTTGTTATAGGAGCTTCAACAACGCTCAATGCAGTTATCAAATTTTCTGATGCAATGATTTTGGCATTGGTATTTCCAAATATGATAGGTTTATTATTATTGTTCCCTAAAGTTAGAGAAGAATTAAAAATTTACCTTGATGCAATAAAAGCTTCAAAAGAGTAATATTATATAAACATTATTATGAAATCCCATTTCAAGTTTTCTAAAGGACAACGAAATGGGATTTTTGTATTGTTAATTTTAGCCATAGTTTTTCAATGTATTTATTTTTATGTTAATTTCTCTTACAAGGAATACCCAATAAACAATGAAGACTTTGAATTATTTCAAAAAGAAATAGATTCTTTACGTATAGTTGAAGTTGAAAACAGAAAGCCTAAAATATATCCATTCAATCCAAATTTTATAACTGATTATAGAGGCTATACATTAGGTATGAGTAATGAAGAGATAGACAGGCTATTGGATTATAGAAAACAAAACCAATGGGTTAATTCGGTCCAACAATTCCAAAAGGTGACTCAAGTTTCAGATTCGTTACTCAAAGAGATATCACCTTATTTTAAATTTCCAGATTGGGTGACAAATCCAAAGCCACAAAATTCAAATTCATTTAACAACTACAATAACCCAAAATCTTTTGAAGAAAAAATTGACTTAAATATTGCTACGGCAAGTCAGTTGCAAAGAGTAAATGGTATTGGTAAGGCACTTTCTGAACGAATAGTAAAATTCAGAAACAAATTTGTTGGTGGTTTTATTGCAGATGTGCAGCTCCAAGATGTCTATGGACTCTCTCCAGAAGTCATAGAAAGAATAAAGGAACACTTTACCGTAAAAACACCAAGACAAATTGAAAGAATAAATTTGAATACAGCCACTACTGAACAATTAGTTACCATTCAACATATAGATTATCAACTTGCATACAGTATAATTGAACAAAGAACTTTGCGTGAAGGTTATAAATCGTTGGATGAGTTGTTAAAAGTAAAAGACTTTCCATTAAATAAAATTGAGATAATTAAATTATATTTGACCCTCGATTAAATTTATTAAAAAATTGCATGTATGAATAGTATGTACTTCAGTGAAGAACATCAGCTTTTTAGAGAAAGTCTTCAGGATTTTTTACAGAAAGAAGTGGTGCCACATATTGAAAAATGGGAAAAAAATGGAAACATAGAACGTTTCATTTGGAAGAAATTTGGAGAAATGGGATACTTTGGTCTTGCCTATCCTGAAACTTATGGTGGTTTGGATTTGGATCTTTTTTATACAGTAATTTTATTGGAAGAGCTTCAAAAAATAAATTCTGGAGGTTTTGCTGCAGCTATTTGGGCACATTGTTATTTGGCAATGACACATCTTAATAAAGAAGGAAACCATGATATAAAAGAAAAATATCTATCCTCAAGTATTTTGGGAGATAAAATAGGATGCCTTTGTGTAACAGAACCCTTTGGAGGAAGTGATGTTGCTGGTATGAGAACAACTGCTGAAAAGAAAGGTAACAATTATATATTAAATGGGTCTAAAACATTTATTACAAACGGTTACTATTCAGATTATATGGTGGTCGCTGCCAAGACAAATAAGGACCTAGGAAATAAAGGTATTAGTATGTTTGTAGTTGATAGCAGCACACCTGGAATTTCTGTTACTAAATTAGACAAATTAGGTTGGCGAGCTTCAGATACAGCCGAAATAGCTTTTGACAATGTTAATGTTCCTGCATCCAATTTAATGGGAGAAGAAGGAAAAGGCTTTTCGTATGTCATGCAGCATTTTTCTTTAGAGCGATTAATAATGGCCATTAATGCTCATGCTCGCGCAGAATATGCACTAGAGTATGCATTACAGTATATGAATGACAGAAAGACTTTTGGAAAAAATTTAACACAATACCAAGCGTTGAGACATAAGTATTCAGATTTATATAGTCAGATGGAAATCTGTAAAGAGTATAACTATTCTGTTGCAAATAGATTAAATAAAGGAGTGTATGTTGTAAAAGAAGCAACCATCGCAAAATTGCAATCTACAAAAATGGCAGATGAGGTTGTTTATGAGTGCTTACAATTTTTAGGAGGTTATGGATATATGGAAGAATATCCTATGGCTCGCTTATTCCGAGACAGCCGTTTAGGGCCAATTGGTGGCGGAACATCAGAAATACTTCGTGAGATTATTTCTAAAATTATTATTGATAAAAAAGAATACAAACCAGCAACAAAATAATTTTTAAATTTTAATTGTAAATTAAGAATTAGTAATTATCTTTGCCAACCGAAATTCTAAAAGAGAGGAGGTTAAGACACTATGTTAATTATACCAATAAAAGAAGGAGAAAATATAGATAGAGCGTTAAAGCGCTTTAAACGTAAGTTTGATAAGACAGGTACTAAACGTCAGTTGCAAACACGTAAGCAATTTACAAAACCTTCTATAGAACGTAGAGCACAGATTCAAAAAGCGCAATATATTCAGCGTTTAAGAGATGCAGAAGAAAATATGTAATCTTAAACATATATAGATTTAAAAATTCCTGAATTTTCAGGAATTTTTTTTGCATTGAATTTAAATACCAATAAAAACTTTGTATTTTTAATGCTATACTCATAAATTTAAAAATGCCTTTCAAATCTTTTATAGATTATCTTCTGCTTGAAAAAAAATATTCTAAGCTAACAGTAAATGCTTATCAAAAAGATTTAGAGGGCTTCTTACAATTTCTAGAAGGAGAATATCAATCTAATACAATTAAGGATGCTCACTATCCTCAAATCAGAAGTTGGATAGTTAGTTTAGTAGAAAGAGGTATTTCCAACAGAAGTGTCAACAGAAAGGTATCAGCTTTGAACTCCTACTATAAATTTCTATTAAAAGTAGGAGATATAAAATCTAACCCATTAGCAAAACACAGAGCATTAAAAACAAATAAAAAAGTGCAAGTTCCATTTTCTGAAAGTGAGATGAAAAGTGTTTTAGATGAAATACATCATGAAGATACTTTTGAAGGTGTGCGCAATAAGTTAATTATAGAATTGTTTTATTCTACTGGAATTCGCCGCATAGAACTAGTCCAGTTAAAACTTCAAAATTTAGATTTAGCCAATAAAACGTTAAAGGTATTGGGTAAGAGAAATAAAGAAAGATTTGTGCCGTTATTAGATACAGTTATTGATACTATTTATAAGTACAACAAATTTCGTAATAACTTAAATAATATTGTTGACCATGACCATTTATTTTTAACAAAAAAAGGAATGAAAATTTACGAAACACTTGTTTACAGAATAATAAATGATTATTTTAGTTTAGCATCTTCAAAAGTGAAAAAGAGCCCTCATATTTTAAGGCATTCTTTTGCAACTCACTTATTAAACCAAGGTGCAGATTTAAATGCTGTAAAAGAACTTTTAGGACATTCTAGCCTAGCGGCTACACAAGTCTATACTCATAATAGTATAGCAGAATTAAAAAAAGTGTATTTAAATGCACATCCAAGAAGTAAAAAATAAACAGCTAAAACGTTTTGTCTAACCTAAATGCAATAACATGAAAGTACACACACAATCAGTTAATTTTAATGCAGATCGAAAATTAATAGATTTTATTCAAAAACGTATGGACAAATTAGAACAGTTTTATGATAAGGTTATCAAAACAGATGTTTATTTAAAAGTTGAAAATACCAGAGATAAAGAAAATAAAATTTTTGAAGCTCGCCTTAGTGTGCCAGGAGATAGTTTGGTTGTAAAAAAGCAATGTAAAACCTTTGAAGAAGGAACAGATATAGCTGTTGCATCATTAGAAAGACAGTTAAAAAAACGCAAAGAAAAATTAAGAGCATATTTGTGATAAAATATTTCAAAAAATGTTTTGAATAAAAAAATAAATCTATACATTTGCAGTCCGTTAGAAATAACGGGCTTTTTTGTATGGAAAAAGTTGAGAAAAGCCGATATAGCTCAGCTGGCTAGAGCAGCTGATTTGTAATCAGCAGGTCGTGGGTTCGAGTCCCTCTATCGGCTCAAGTTCTTAAACAGAATGAAACGTTTTTAATTAAGGGGAGATACTCAAGCGGCCAACGAGGACAGACTGTAAATCTGTTGGTTTTCACCTTCGCAGGTTCGAATCCTGCTCTCCCCACATAATTAAAATAAAAATAAATAATTGCGGGAGTAGCTCAGTTGGTAGAGCGTCAGCCTTCCAAGCTGAATGTCGCCGGTTCGAACCCGGTCTCCCGCTCTAAATGAGTTAATGGTTATTAGATAATAGTTATTAAGTTAAAATTGTAACTCTAAACTTTAACTTTTGAACCTAAAACCTAAAGCCGGTGTAGCTCAGGGGTAGAGCGTTTCCTTGGTAAGGAAGAGGTCACGGGTTCAAATCCCGTCATTGGCTCTAAAAAAATTGATATTTAACACACACTAATATTATTATATAAACTAAAGATTAAATTATTAAAACATGGCAAAGGCAACTTTTGATCGTTCCAAACCACATTTAAATATAGGTACAATTGGACACGTAGATCACGGTAAAACAACTTTAACTGCTGCTATTACTACAGTATTAGCAAAGGCAGGTTTATCAGAA
>DATGBV010000083.1:0-3409 GCA_035312485.1 Flavobacteriaceae bacterium
AGGTTTCGCAATGACTAATAAAAAAGCCTTTCAGATTTGAAAGGCTTTTTTTATTATATGTATTGTGAATTATTTCACAAGTTCAATAATTTCAACTTCAAAAATCAAATCAGATTTTGGAGGAATTCCTCTATTTCCTGCTTCTCCATACGCTAAATGATAAGGTATAAATAAAGTGGCTTTGTCTCCAATGCTTAACTGTTGTAATCCTTCTTTAAACCCAGGTATCATTCTAGCATCTGGACTTATATCTGCTGGAATTGGTTGATATTGGTCTGCTTCTTTTCTTGCTTCGTTTACCACATCATTGGCTTCTGCTACTTCCAACTTGCTTGTTTCCAAAAGTTTTCCGTTATCAAAATAAACCGCATAATGCGTTAAAACTTTAGCAGAAGAAGGTAATTTTTCTCCGCTTCCTTTTTCGGTTATTGTATATTGTAAACCAGAAGGTAGTGTGGTAGCATTTTGTTCCTGCTCATTGAATTTCTCTTTATTCATTTTTATGATAGCTTCCTCTTTTTCTTGTTTTTCTTTTTCAAGGCGTTCAGCTTCAGCAAAATGGTTTTTGAAAACACTTGCTGCATCAAAAGCTTTTGCATCGCTTCCTTTTCTTATAATATTCAATTGATTTATAGTAACGTCTTCAATAGGTTTATTACCTGGTTGAGTAGTTTCTACATTAGAAATTGTATCTAACACATCCAATCCTAAAACCAATTCGCCAAAAACACTATGTCTATTATCAAGGTGTGGCGTTGGAACTTCTGTAATGAAAAATTGGCTTCCGTTGGTAGCTGGTCCAGAGTTTGCCATAGATAAAATACCAGGTTTACCATGTTTTAAATCTGGACTAAATTCATCCATAAATCTATATCCAGGATTTCCAGAACCTGTACCTGTTGGGTCACCACCTTGAACCATAAAACTATCAATTACCCTATGGAAAATAATACCTTCATAAAAGTTTTTTCCTCTATAGGTACTATCCACAACTGTATTTGTGCCTTCGGCAAGAGACACAAAATTAGCAACCGTTACAGGTGTTTTGTCATAAAATAATTTAGCTACCATCGTTCCTTTGTTAGTAA
This sequence comes from Flavobacteriaceae bacterium, assembly GCA_035312485.1. Lineage (GTDB taxonomy): Bacteria > Bacteroidota > Bacteroidia > Flavobacteriales > Flavobacteriaceae > Gilvirhabdus. The sequence goes on from DATGBV010000083.1 coordinate 1,089, forward strand.
CAATTTCAGCATATATACCATCTTCTAAATCGCTATATTTTTCCTGACAAGAAGATATTGATATCAATAGAATTAGAGCAATACTTTTCATTACGTTTTTAAAAATATTCATATTTATTAATTTTCTGTTATTGAATTGATAGTCACCTCACACATTAAAGGTACATTGGTCCCTATTTTATTGTTGTCGCCATAATACCCAAAGGCTTTTTGTGATGGAAATAAAAAGGTAACTGTTTCCCCAGCTTTCATAAGTTTTAATCCTTCTCTTAGACCAGCGAAAAGTTCCTGTTGATCCATGGCATAATTTTGTGTTTTATTTTCTTCTTTGGAATATATAATATTACCATTGAGCTGCTTTGTGTTGTAATCAAAATTCACAATATCTCCAAAATCTGGTGTTGCGATACTGTCGTTTTCTACTTTTGTATTATAAAAATACCAGAATCCGTTTTCTGAAGCTATATATTCTTTTGTGGTGTCTTTGGAGATAATACTTTCAATGAGAGATTCTTCTTTTTCATTTAATAATTTATTACGTTCAACAGATACATCAATAAAAGAACCTGAAGATACTGTAATGGGCCTTCTGGCTTCTGGAGATTTACAGTTAAAAAATGTGAATGTAATTATTCCTAGAATTAGTAATTTATTCATTATTTAGGGCATTGTAATAGGATGGCAATATACTAATAAATTTATCAACGGTTTCATTTAAAGTCAATTCACTTCTGCCTCCAGCTGCATTGGTATGGCCTCCACCACTAAAGTGCAATCTGGAGAATTCGTTTACTGAAAAATTTCCATTAGAGCGTAAAGAGATCTTAATAATATCTTCTTTAAAGTCTTCAATAAAAATAGCTGCCAGGATTATATTTTCAAGAGACAACGCATAGTTTACAAAACCTTCGGTATCTCCCTTTTTAAAATTGAATTTATTCAGTTCATCTTGGGACAAGGTAATATATGCAGTTCTAGCTTCTGGAATAACTTTTAGATTGTTAAGAGCACAACCTAAAAGCTGCATTCTTTCGTAAGAATTTGTATCGTAAATAGCATTATGAATTTGTGCATTATTTGCGCCTTTTTCAATAAGGTTAGCAATAACTCTGTGCGTTGTACTTGTTGTAGAAGCAAACTTAAAAGAGCCTGTATCTGTCATAATGCCAGCGTACAAACAGGTAGCAATGTTAGCGTCAATTTTATTTAACCCGTCAAGCATATCAATTAAATGATAAACCATTTCTGCAGTAGAGCTCATACTCACATCAGAATAAATATAAGCTGCATAATCTGCTGGTTGCTGGTGATGGTCAATCATAACTTTAACCGCTTTACTTTCTTTTAAAGCACCTTCCATGTTTCCAGCTCTGAATAAATCATTAAAATCCAATGTAAAAATGATATCAGAATTTTTAATGAGCTCATCACATACTTCAGTTTCATTTTCGTACTTTAAAACGGTATCTTCAGCTGGCATCCATTTTAAAAATTCAGGATAGTCGTTAGGTGCAATGACGTGAACTTTATGGTTGTCTTTTTGAAGATAATGATAAAGACCTAAACAAGAACCTATGGCATCTCCATCTGGATTTTTATGAGGTACTATAACAATTTGTTTTGGCTTTAAAAGCAATTGTTTTATATGTACAATATCTGTTTCTGTCATATTGGGCGAAGATACAATTTTTTAAAATTGGTTTGTCTTGTTTTTAATAAGAAATGCATTACTTTTGCACGCAAATTAAAGAATGACATGGTAACAAATAGAACATTTACAATGCTTAAGCCAGATTCTGTTGAGAAAGGGAATATTGGTGCAATATTAGAAAAAATTACAGCTTCAGGATTTAGAATTGTAGCTATGAAATTAACACAAATGACCGTTGCAGATGCCAAAGAATTTTACGCAATTCATAAAGAACGTCCTTTTTTTGGAGAACTTCTTGAATATATGACACGCGGACCAATTGTTGCTGCGGTTTTAGAAAAAGACAATGCTGTTGAGGACTTTAGAAGCTTAATTGGTGCTACCAATCCAGCAGAAGCCGCAGAAGGCACTATTAGAAAATTGTATGCTACTTCTATGGGAGAAAATGCAGTTCATGGTAGTGATAGTGATGAAAATGCAGCTATAGAAAGTGCTTTTCATTTTTCTGGTAGAGAGATGTTTTAGATTAAAATAATATAGATTGAAAAAAAACCTGCAAAGTAAATTGCAGATTTTTTTCATCAGCATTGAGTAATTAGTTATTTGTTTACTATAAGTTTTAAAGCCTCCGATGAAGTTTTATTAGATATCTTTAAAATATACATTCCGC
>DATGBV010000084.1:0-17893 GCA_035312485.1 Flavobacteriaceae bacterium
TAAGATCATTTTATCGGCTTTGGATTCTTTAATTTGTTTGACTAGATATCTTTTGTTTTTAGAAACATGAGTGTTTGGAATAATATTGCTATGAGCATCACCAAAAGCAGCTGTATATAGTTTGTTATTTGCCTCACGCATGCCTTCTATTGAATTAATAATAAAAACATCATCCTTAACTGAATCTAAAAAATTGAGCATAATAGGATCCAATGGTGGATTGGCTCTGAAGAATATAGCATCAAATCCTGCAAGTGGAAGCATTTCTTCTCTGATTTCAGCTTTTTTATAGAATGATTTTAATGAATTTGGAACTTTATCCATTCTGCCAACAACTGTACAAAAGGCATTAGTAACACTATTTCTAATAGTCAAATTAGCTGGTGTACACAAGGCAACGCCATGACCTCGTTTTGAACATTCTTTAATTAAGGCAAGGCTTGTATCGTTATCTGGGTCTATATTTTCCCATGGATACATTAAGAAACAAATATTCATCAGATTAAAATTTAATATTATTTAAAAAGATCTTTTGACAAAGCTCAAGATAAGCGATTCATACAAATTTAAAAAATTTGATTCTCTACTTATTTAACCTCATCATAATTGTCGTCCCAATTCTTAATTTTTGGTGTGCCAAGTTTACCTACAGATTTAGCCACTAACATAGACACTGTAGCATCTCCAGTAACATTAACCACGGTTCTACACATATCGAGCGGTCTGTCCACAGCAAAAATAAGAGCTAAACCAATTGCTAATTTATCTGCTGGAAAACCTACAGCTTCCAATACAATCACTAACATCACCATTCCAGCTCCAGGAACAGCAGCACTACCAATTGAAGCCAATAAGGCAGTAAGCACAATAGTGAGTTGGTCTGCAAATGTAAGATCAAAACCTAGTGCCTGTGCAATAAAAACAGCTGCAACAGCTTGATATAAACTGGTGCCATCCATATTAATTGTAGCTCCAACAGGCAGAACAAAACTAGAGACTTCTTTATCAACACCTATATGTTCTTCAACTCGTTCCATAGTAACTGGCAAGGTTGCAGCACTACTACTGGTAGAAAATGCAAGTAATTGAGCTGGACTAATTTCTTTAAGAAACCAAAATGGATTTTTCTTAATGATAAATGTTACAATCAGGCAGTAGAAAACAATCATTAATAATAATCCAATTACAACAACTACTGAATAATATAATAAAGCATACAATAATTCTGGGTCACCAGATGAAACTACTACGCTTGACAGTAAAGCAAATACTGCATAAGGAGCCGTTAACATAATTAAATCTACCATCTTGAGAACCACTTCATTCAACGAATCGAAGAAATCTTTTAGTGGTTTTGCTGATTTTTCTCCTATTAAAAGCATTGAAATACCTAGAAAAATTGCAAAGAATATAACCTGAAGCATTAATTTATTGTCGCTTAATGCAGAAAAGGCATTGTCTGGAACCATATCTTCAAGGAATTGAAGTGGTCCACTTTCTTTTTGTCTTGTAGCTTCATTAATTTTGGACTGCACACTATTATCGTTAGCATAGGTTTCAGTTAGCTGTGCTATAGTACTTTCTGAAACTCCTTCTCCTGGTTGTAAGGTATTGACTAACAATAACCCTATGGTTATAGCAACAACGGTTGTCACAACATAAATAATAATTGTTCTTAAACCAATATTAGCGAATTTAGAAATGTCTTTTAAATCTGAAATTCCTTTTATTAGAGAAGCCAATATTAATGGAATCGCAATCAGTTTAAGAAGTTTAACGAAGATGGTTCCTAAAGGCTGTATCCATTTACTAACAAAACTTTCTCCTCCATCAACTTGTAACATGATATACCCAAATACTAATCCGAGCAACATTCCTATTAGTATTTTCCAGTGTAATTCAAGTTTTCTCATCGTTTAGAGTTTCGTTAATTTATTAAGCAAGTAGTAATCTGTTAGAACCAAAGCAGCCATAGCTTCCACAATTGGAACAGCACGAGGAACAACACATGGATCATGTCTTCCTTTACCTTGCATTTTTATTACATTTCCATCTTTATCAATTGTCTTTTGCTTTTGCATTATAGTAGCAACTGGCTTAAAAGCTACACGAAAATAGATATCCATGCCATTACTGATGCCTCCTTGTATTCCTCCTGAAAGATTTGTTTTTGTACTTCCATCTGAATTGAAAATATCGTTGTGCTCACTTCCTTTCATTTTGGTACCACAAAACCCGCTGCCAATTTCAAATCCTTTGACTGCATTTATGGAAAGCATGGCTTTACCAAGTTCTGCATGTAACCTATCAAAAACAGGTTCACCAAGTCCAGCAGGAACATTCTGAATTACACAAGTTACGGTTCCTCCAATAGTATCACCTTGTTTTCTAATTTCCTTAATCTTTGCAATCATTGTTTCGGCAACACCTTCATCTGGGCATCTCACAATGTTCTCTTCTATTTTATCAAAATTTAATTCTTGATAGGGCTTTTCTAGATATATGTCTCCAACAGATGATGTATAAGCATTAATTTTAATTGAAGAAATAAGTTGTTTTGCTAATGCACCGGCTACTACGCGGCATGCCGTTTCACGAGCAGAACTTCTTCCTCCTCCTCGATAATCACGAATACCATATTTTTTAGCATAGGTGTAATCGGCATGACTTGGTCTATAAACATCTTTTATATGTGAATAGTCTTTTGACTTTTGGTTGGCATTCTCTATTACAAAGCCAATAGGTGTTCCTGTAGTTTTACCTTCGAAAATTCCGGATAAAAATTTAACTGTATCTGGTTCTTTTCTCTGTGTAACAATTTCTGATTGTCCTGGTTTTCTGCGATTTAATTCACTTTGGATTTTTTCTAAATCCAGTTGTAATCCAGAAGGGCAACCATCAATCACACCACCAATAGCTTCACCATGAGATTCTCCAAACGTTGTAAGGTTAAAAACTTTACCAAAGGAATTTCCTGCCATATAATATATTTTTATGCTAAAGTAAATCTATTATTAGAGAAACAAAAATTGAAATGTAATTTAGAAACTAATGTATTCTTCTTTAATGGCTGTAAAATACAGTCTAAATATGTTCTATTTACGTAAATATTGATGGAAGTTAACATTTTTGTTTAAATTTAATTTATAATCAAATTTTTATGAAACATTATCGTTTAATAAATTCAAACGATATTTTTTTGTTGAAAATCTAAAAACTTTAAAATTTATGAAAAAATTATTTTTATTAGCAATAGCAGTGCTAGGTTTTGCATACACATCTGGTGCTCAAAATGTTTCCCCGAATGCTTTAGGTCTCCGAATGGGAGGAAGTGACGGCTTTGGTGCCGAAATCTCTTATCAAAGAGGATTGAGCACAAACAACAGACTTGAATTTGATTTAGGCTGGAGAAGTGGAAGTAATTATGATGGATTTAAACTTACTGGCTTATACCAATGGGTTATGCTTCTTGACGGAAACTTTAACTGGTATGTTGGTGCTGGTGGTGGTTTAGTCTCATTTTCTGGTAGAGATGAATTGGATGGTAGAGATAATACATCCGTTTTTATTGCTGGTGATATTGGTATAGAATATGATTTTGAAATACCTTTATTAATCTCTCTTGATTTTAGGCCTGAATTTGGAAATAATGATTTTACTGATAATACTCTTTTCGATATTGCCTTAGGTATAAGGTATCAATTTTAAAACAAAATAAAGTTAAAAAAAAGCCACTTTAAAAAGTGGCTTTTTTTATTTATAGAGAATACATTTAGATAAAGTTTCTTTGTAAATAGTTTCATATTGAGGTACAATTTCATGAATATCAAAACGTAAGGATTCTTTTTTCGCATTGTTCTTAAATGTTTTTAAGACGTCTTCATCACATAAAATACGTAATGCATTTTTGGTCATATCTACAATATCACCTACATCACTCAAAAAACCGGAAACACCTTGTTTATTGACTTCAGGAATACCACCTGTATTACTAGAGATAACAGGCACTCCTACTGACATGGCTTCTAAAGCTGCCAATCCAAAACTTTCTGTTACTGATGGTAATAAAAATAAATCGGAAAAACATAGTATTCTATCTATTTCATTACTGTTTCCAAAGAATACAACTTTTTCTTCTATACCAAGTTTTCTACATAGTCGTTCGGCAGGTTCCTTTTCCGGACCTTCTCCTACCATCATCAATTTTGCTGGTATTTCTTTTTGAATATTATAAAATATAGCAATGACATCTTCTATTCGTTTTACCTTTCTAAAATTACTGACGTGGGTAATAATCTTTTCATCATCATTTGCCATCATTTCTCTTTGACAATCTTTGAATAACGATTTGCTCTTTTTAGAATCTATAAAATTTGGTACAACTTTAATTTCATTTGTAATATTGAATAATCGCATTGTATCTTCCTTCAAACTTTGGGAAACAGCAGTTACAGCATCAGATTTATTGATACTGAATGTTACTGCAGGTTTGTAAAAAGGATGGTTACCTACAAGCGTTATATCTGTACCGTGCAAAGTTGTTACTATTGGAACATAAATTTCCTCTTCTCGAAGCATTTTTTGTGCCATATATGCAGCATATGCATGTGGAATGGCGTAGTGTACATGTAAAACATCAATTTTATAAAGCTTTACCATATCTACCAATTTACTAGATAGTGCCAGTTCATAAGGTTGATAATGAAACAATGGATATTCTGGTACATTGACTTCATGATAGTGTACATTATGGCTTAACAAATCTAACCTCACAGGCTGACTATACGTTATAAAATGAACTTCATGACCTCTAATAGAAAGTTCCAGTCCGAGTTCTGTAGCTACTACGCCACTACCACCAAATGTTGGATAACAAACAATACCTATTCTCATTTATTCTATTATTGCTTCGTAAATTAATCGTTGTATTTTGGTTCTGATATCTTCTCTTAATAAAATATTATTTTCTGCTCTTGGATATGTTCTATTGGCTAAAAAGACATATACAATTTCTTCTTCAGGGTCAGCCCATGCATACGTACCAGTAAAACCAGAGTGACCAAAACTTGTCATGGATATACAGCCACAAGTTGGTCCTTCTTCACCAAGTTGCGGTTTATCAAAACCTATGCCTCTTCTATTATTATTTCCACAGTAATAGCACTTATTGAATTTATCTATTGTTTCAGGTTTAAAATAACGTTTGCCTCCATAAAATCCTTTTTGCAAATACATTTGCATTATTTTGGCAACATCATTGGCATTACTGAAAATTCCTGCATGGCCACCTACTCCATTTTGCATGGCAGCTCCCATATCGTGTACATACCCTTTTATTTCCTGATATCTATAATAATCATCAATTTCGGTAGGAATAATGTTTTTGTTACTGACTAAATTATTTGGGTTATACATGGTATTATTTGCTCCAAGAGATCTATAAAAATGTTCTTGAACTAATTTATCTAAAGATTTGTCGTAAAACTCCTCAATAAATTTCTTTAATAGATAATAAGGCAGATCACTGTATCTGTAGCGTAATCGCCTTAACAAATCGCTATCTTTTATGGTTTTAATAATTGTGTCTTGATAATCGCTTCTCAAGTACAGATCATTTCCCACTTTAATATTAAAATTATCGTCATAAGTGGTTTTATAGTATTTTGGGCTTGGCTTTTTAGTAACAGAATCCAACGTAGCATGGTAAAATGGGATCCATGGCTTTAACCTAGCATAATGAGAAAGCATTTGTTTAATGGTAATATTACTTTTGTTAGATTCATCAAAGCCATTTAGCATTCGAGAAAGTTTAGTATCTAAAGTCACAGAACCTCTTTCTTCTAATTCCATAAGTAAAGGTAATGTTGCCAGAATTTTGGTTAATGAAGCTACATCATAAATATCTTCATATTTTACTTTGTCAGGACCTTCATAAGTATGCTTTCCGAAATTCTTGTTATAAACTACTTTTCCTTTTCTGGCAACAAGTAGTTGTATCCCAGGAGTCATCCTATGGTTAACGGCAATATTTGCAATAGAATCAATTTTACTTAACTTTTCTGTACTCATACCAACACTTTCAGGAGTTGAATAACCCAGTCTAGAAATAGAATTTGTCGAAATTCCTTCATCAATCGAAAAATTTTCTCCAATTGAAACTGGTAATTTTCCTTTTGCTCCCAAAGCTCCAAATATAATTTGAGCCGATTTCTGTTGTGCTAACTCACTGTTTTGGTAACTTACAATAATACTTTCTATGTTTTCAATGGAATGCAAATCGTTAAGAGCATATGGTTTTACAAATACATCTAAAATCACAGTATTTGTTCTGGCAATTTCGTACAACCAAACCAATTCTTTATTTGTAAACTTAAAGCTTTTCCAAGGGCTATCATTAGAACGATGTAAGCCTATTATAACTGTATTGTAATTATTTAATTGTTTAATTAAATCGTACAGTTGATCACTTTTAATTTCATGGACTTTTGTGTATTTTTTTAGTTCTTCAAGAAATACTGAACCTGAATCGTCTCCCATGTGCACATAGGCAATATCTTTTGTATCTAAATCTTGAAGTGGAATTAAGTCTGTTTTGTTTTTAACTAATGTAATGGAGTTTTCTACTAACTCTTCTTGTAATACATTATCCTTAAGTCTATTTAAATCATTTACAAGATTATAAGTTCCTACAGGTTTATAATTGTTAAGACCAACCTTATATTTAGCTTGTAATATTTTCTTAACAGAATGTTCTAATCGCCCTTCTGTAATTTCTCCTTTATTATATGCATCAATTATTTTTGACACTCCTGTTGGAACATCTTCTGAAATTAGCAAGACATCATTTCCAGCCATGAATGCTGCTAAATCTATCTCTCCAGATTCGTTAAAATTTGATGCTCCTTTCATATTCAATGCATCAGTATATATTAATCCTTTAAAACCCAGTTTTTCTTTTAAAATATCTGTAACAATATGTTTTGACAACGAAGAAGGATATCCTGATCTTGGTTCTAAACTGGGCACATTTAAGTGAGCCACCATTACGCTTGAAAGACCTTCTTTTATCAAAGCTTTATAAGGATAAAGTTCGATCGAATCTATTCTCTTTTCATCAAAATTAATGGTTGGCAATGTTTTATGAGAATCTGAATCTGTATCACCATGTCCTGGAAAATGTTTGGCATTAGCCAAAACACCTGCACTTTGCATACCTTTCATAAAAGCCGAAGCCTTCTCTGTGACATTATCTTTATTTTCACCAAAAGACCTATTACCAATAATTGGGTTTTTCGGGTTTGTGTTGATATCAACAACAGGCGCAAAATTAAAATGTACACCTAAACGCTTGCAGTGTTCTCCTATATGCCTTCCTGTTTGTTCAATCAACTTATTGTCTTTTATTGCTCCCAAAGTCATATTCCAAGGAAAAGCATAAGTAGAGTCCAAGCGCATGCTTAAACCCCATTCTGCATCCATTCCAACAAGTAAAGGTATCTTTGAAATAGCCTGAAGTTCATTATTAAGTTTAGCCTGTCTTAATGGACCTCCTTTGGAAAAAATAATACCTCCAATATGGTTATTATTAATAAGGTTTCGTATCTGTGCTTTATGAGCATTATCTTCATTAGAGAATACTTGAACCATATATAATTGTCCAACTTTCTCATTTAAAGACATGGAATTGTAAACACTATCTACCCATTTTTGTTGAGCATCAAAATCATCAGATAACAATGGATTTTCTACGTCTTGTGAAAAGACATTGACTAGGACAAGTAAGGAAGATAAGAGGAAAAAAGTTTTTTGCATACTAAAAATTAATAGCCATTTTTATTTATTGATTAAAAACTATGCCAAAATAGTATTTTTAAAATGAAGATTAAAAGACTTTAAGATAGTTTTATAAAGAAGATTGTGAACAATATTGAATAGATTTAAAACCAACCTATTCAATTAAGTCTATATGTCTGTCGTGGTAACCTAACAGATATAGAACGCCATCTAATCCAATACTTGATATAGAATTTTGTGCATTATCCTTAACCGTTGGTTTAGCATGAAAAGCTATACCTAAACCAGCAACATTAAGCATTTGTAAATCGTTTGCACCATCACCAACTGCTATGGTTTGATTAATGTCTATACCTTCAATTTCTACAATCTTTTTAAGATACTCGGCTTTTTTATCTCCATTAACAATGTCTCCCAAATAGTTACCAGTTAAAACTCCATTTTTGATTTCTAATTGATTGGCATACACGTAGTCTATACCTAATTCCTTTTGCAAATGGTTTCCAAAATAGGTAAATCCACCAGAAAGAATAGCAGTTTTGAACCCATAGCTTTTTAAAGTGTCTATAAGTCTTCTTGTGCCTTTAGTAATTGGCAAATTGGCAGCTACTTTTTCAAGCGCTTCTTCACTCAAACCCTTTAACAACTTCATACGCCTAATAAAACTCTCATTGAAGTCTATTTCGCCTTCCATCGCAGATTCAGTAATTGCCTTAACTTCTTCACCAACACCAGCCAATTCTGCCAATTCATCAATAACTTCTGTTTGTATTAACGTTGAATCCATATCAAAACATACCAAACGTCTATTTCGTCTATAGATGTTATCTTCCTGAAATGCGATATCTACATCCAAATCGTGGGAAATCTGCATGAATTTTTCTGTGAATTCTGATTTGTTTTCAATTTTTCCTCTTATGGATAATTCAATTGATGCTCTTGGATATTCTTCTTCCCTGACAAGAGATAAACGCCCTGTCAACCTTTTAATGGCATCAATGTTTAAATTCTTATCAGAAATCACTTTAGTTACTTCTGCAATTTGATGAGCTGAAAGCTTTTCTCCAAGAATTGTTATAATATATCTGTCTTTACCTTGCAGATTTACCCAATGTTCGTAATCTTCAAGGGAAATAGACGTAAACTTTGCTTTAATACCTAATTCGTATGCCTTGAACAGTAAATCTTTTTGTACAGCTGAAGATTTTTCTCCTGATTCAATTTCAAACATCATTCCTAAAGACAAAGTATCGTGAATATTTGCTTGGCCAATATCTAATACTTTAGCGTCATATTCAGATAATACATTTGATAATTCTGAAGTTATTCCAGGTTTATCTTGTCCGGAAATATTTAATAAGAAAATGTCTGTAGCCATAATTTTATTCTTACGCTTAAGAAAGCGGTAAAAATCTATATTCTATTTGATATATGAAAATTTTTTTGGAATAATATCAAGTTAGTTTAAAAACCTGCTGTGCCAACTTTGACTTGCAGGTACTTCCCAGTTTTCTTTAAATTCTGCAATGTTAGTCACTAAATTATTGAAGACTATGGTGTTTTTTGAAACTGCTTTTTGTTTAGCCATTTTTCTGAAGTCGGTCAGAGTTTTATATGCTACAAATTCGCCTTGTTTGTAAGAAACGTTCATTTTATCTAACAAATCTACTTGGTAGTCTTTTTCAAGTTGTTGAATAAAACTAACAGAAGCATCAATAGAACAGCCTGTTGCTTGGTTTAATTTCTGATCTAGAGCTATAATAATAAAACGCTTATATTTTATAGCATATCCAGATTTTAAATCGGAACCATGAGCTGTCCAATTTTCAATAAAAGTATCTAGTTTTAATTTTATTTCTTCAAGCTCTTGTTCTGTAAAAGAACGGTTGGCTTGGTAAATCCAAACTCGAGACTCTTCTGGTAAAGTATTAAAATCTACTAACATTATAAATCTTGTGCATTAGCAATTAGTTCTGCAACATCCATAACAGAAACATTATCTTCCTTTTCTTTGGCTTTAATACCATCGGTTAACATGGTATTACAGAACGGACAACCAGCAGCAATAATCTGTGGTTTTGTTTCTAAAGCTTGTTCTGTACGCTCGACATTTACATCTTTATTACCTTTTTCTGGTTCTTTGAACATCTGCGCTCCTCCAGCTCCGCAACACAAACCATTTTGTCTGCACTTTTTCATCTCGATCAATTCAGCTTCCAATTTCTGAATGAGTTCTCGAGGTGCTTCATAAACATTATTGGCACGACCTAAATAACAAGGGTCATGAAATGTAATGCGTTTGCCTTTAAATTTTCCACCTTCAATAGTTAAGCGACCTTCATCCAATAAATCTTTTAAAAACTGCGTGTGATGAACAACTTTATAGTTTCCTCCAAGGGAAGGATATTCATTTTTAAGTGTATTGAAGCAATGTGGACAAGCCGTTACAATTTTTTTAACTTCATAAGCATTTAATACTTCTATATTGGTTACAGCCTGCATTTGGAACAAAAATTCATTACCTGCTCTTTTTGCAGGATCTCCAGTACAACTTTCTTCGGTACCAAGCACAGCAAATTCAACATTGGCTTTGTTGAGCAGTTTTACAAAAGCCCTTGTTATTTTTTTTGCTCTATCATCAAAACTTCCTGCACAGCCAACCCAAAACAAAACTTCTGGTTGTTTGCCTTGTGCCATACATTCTGCCATTGTTGGAACCTTTATTGTGTCACTCATTTTTATTTGTTATTTATTTTGTTTTGAGTGTTTTCTTCTTTCATTTCAGCAAAATCTTTTTTTGATATCCTGATGTATAAGGCATGCTTATATTTTCCGTTTACTTGTCTTACATCTTCATCATTTCTAATTAAATAGGATCTTCTAATAGCTTCCTTTTTAATTAATTCTATTTGAAATTCTGAACAGTAATCACAAAACACTTTTTTTACTTTAATACCTTTTGCAATCCTATCTAGATAGTCAATTTCAGTATAAACCTTTATTTGCAAAGAATCTTTTTGGTAGCCACTTTGTGAGAAACTTTTAGATGCTAAAATGCAACAAAAAACTGTTATTAAGATTTGTAAGCGTTTCATTTTTCATTTATTCATTCTTCCAATTTAATCTATCCATTTGGTTGTAAGGCCAAGGTGCTCCATTGTTTTCAATATTGGTCATCATGTTATTCAACTCCATTGGTGCTGCAGATTGCTCCATAACTAAATAACGTCTCATATCAATAATTATTGACAAAGGGTCAATACTTACAGGACAAGCTTCAACACAAGCATTGCAAGATGTACAAGCCCAAAGTTCTTCTTTGGTAATGTAATCATCTAATAATTGCTTACCATCATCTTTAAACACTCCCTTGTTAGAGTCAATGTTTTTTCCAACTTCTTCAAGTCTGTCACGAGTGTCCATCATAATTTTACGAGGTGATAATTTTTTACCTGTTTGGTTTGCTGGACATTCGCTGGTACATCTACCACACTCTGTGCAAGTATAAGCATTTAATAATTGAACCCAATTAAGGTCTTGAACATCACTAGCTCCAAATTTTGCAGGAGCTTCAGTTGATTCTGTTTGTGCTGCAAATGGATCGACATTTGGATCCATCATCAACTTAACTTCATTAGTGACTGACTCTAGATTATTAAATTCTCCTTTAGGTTTCAAACTTCCATAAAATGTATTTGGGAAAGCCAATAAAATATGTAAATGCTTTGAAAAATATAGATAATTTAAAAAGGCCAATATCCCCAAAATGTGAAGCCACCAAGCGGACCTTTCTACAATATGTAATGTGTTTTCAGAAAAATTTTGAAATAATGGTGATATAAACTGACTAATAACGTTGCCAGAATTCATATTCTGAAAATGAACATCTGTAGCATTCATTATTAAAAACAAGACCATAAGAATCATTTCGAAATACAAAATGTAATTGGCGTCATTCTTTGGCCATGAAGTCATTTCAGGTTTCCAAAAACGTTGAAGTTTCAGTATGTTTCTACGAATCCAAAATATTGTAACGGCAACAAATACAAGTATTGCAAGAATTTCAAAAATTCCAATTAAGATACCATAAAGACTTCCTATTGAAGAAAATATACGATATGTACCAAATATTCCATCAATAATAATTTCAAGAACTTCTATATTGATCACGATAAAACCAATATAAACCACAATATGAAAAAAACCTGCTATTGGACGCTTTACCATTTTACTTTGCCCTAGGGCAATCATTGCCATGTTTTTCCAACGTTGAGGTTTATTGTCAGTAACATCTAAATCTTGACCTAATTTTATGTTTCTGATTAACTTTTTTACATTTTTTGCGAAGTAACCCAAACCTAAAATTAGAGCAATAATAAACAGTATGTTTGGCAAGTAATCCATGTATTATAAGAATAGTTTTTATTCTTGGCCGTAAGGAATTTCCTTTTTAGATAAAATTCTAAAATAGCGCTTTGGATGCAACTTTATATCTCTTAAAAGTTCTTTCATTTCTTTGGTTGCTCCTTCTAAATTATTATAAAGTCCTTCGTCTTTAAGCAACTTGCCCATTGACCCTTCACCTGCTTCCATGGCTGCTAGTAGTTTATCAAAATTATTAATAGTTGATTCTAGACTCCTTACTGTTTCCCCAAGATTTGCACTAGCCAGAGAATCAAAAACTTTAGACAAATTTGAAGAAATATTTTCAACATTGACTAAAGTGCTATCAAGTTTGCCTTTGTTGTTGCTTATCAACTGGTTTAAAGAATTTGAAGCAGCCTTAAAAGACAATATTGTTTGGTTTAAACCAGCTATACTACTTTTTAAGTTGTTCTTTGTTTCGTCATCAAAAACATCATTCAAATTGTTAAGTAAAGAATCTGCACTTACCATCATGGTTTCAATTTTCTCCTGTAAAGGTGTAAGGCGCTGATTTACAAGTTCGCTCAAACCTGCTTTTACTGTTCCTTCTAAAGTTTCACCTCCTTTGGCATTTTCAGCTCCATCAAAAGCTGGAACAATGGCAATGGCCTTGCCTCCAATTAAACCAGCTTCATAAAGTTCTGCTTTACTGTTTTTAGAAAACGGAAAGTTATTTTCTACTAAAAGGGTTACTTTAAGACTTGCTGAACCATCGTCTTGAAAAGCTATATCCTGAACTTTACCAACAATCAAACCATTTATTGTTACTGGAGTGGATACCGCAAGCCCTTCAACATTATCATACGATGTATAAAATGTTCGTGAAGCATTAAGCAAATTTTTCCCTTTTAAATAATTAAAGCCAAAAATGAATAAAACTATTCCTGCGATAACTAATATGGCTGTTTTAACTTCTCTAGATATTTTCAAATTAAAGAGATTAGGTTATTAAACAAAATTAGAAATAAATTTAAAAAGAACTGTTCTAATTTGCAGTAGATTTTCTTACTTCAGATAAAGATACTTTTTCGCCGTTCTTATAAGCAACAATAAAACAAGATGAATACCCTTTTTCTTTGGCTTCGTTTTGAAGTTTAACTATTTGTGAATAATCTGAAGTTTCTCCATAAAAATAGCGATAAAGATTGTCCTCATCTTCTCGTGTAACATTATCCAACCCCTTAAAATTATAAGGTCTTAAGGCTAATTTTCTTGAGCTGGCTGCAATCTGTACTTTGTATGTAAGGCTTGGATCATAATTGTAATCTGGTTTTTCTTCTTCAGTATCTGTTGAATTAGCGAAAACTTGATCTCCTACATTCTGATCTATTGTTTTTTTATAGTTTAAAATGGCTTCTGTAATAGCAGTTACCATTTCACCCTGTCCTTTTTTAGAATTTAAATAACTGCCTTCATTTCTATAGGTTAAAAATCCCGTTTCAATTAAAACACTAGGCATAAACGTTTGATGTAAAACTATAAATCCTGCTTGCTTTACACCACGATTCTTTCTTTTTAGTTTGTAAGTGAAGTTATCCTGAATCATACTTGCCAACATAATGCTTTGGTCTAAAAACTCTTCTTGCCCCAAAAGTATACTTATTACCGATTCTGGTGAATTAGGATCAAATCCACCATAATTTTTCTCGTAATCATTTTCAAGAAGAATTACAGAGTTTTCTCTTTTGGCTACTTCAAAATTGGTTTCATTTCTATGAATTCCCAACACAAAAGTCTCTGTACCATGTGCGTTGGAATTATGAGAATTACAATGAACAGAAACAAATAAGTCTGCATTAGCTTCGTTTGCAATTTTCCCTCTTACAAATAAATCTACAAACACATCTTTTTTTCTGGTGTAAACTACTTTAATATTTGGATTTTTTTCTAGTTCCTTACCAATTTCCAAAACAATATTTAAGGCTATATCCTTTTCCTTATAGCCATTCCCCAGATTTCCAGGGTCATGTCCTCCATGACCTGCATCCAAAACAACAACAAATTTTTCATTGCTGTTTTGAGCTGCAAAAATACTTTCAGGAAAAAATGTTAATACAATTATAAATAATACGAAATGGATTAACTTTTGCGTTTGCATACAGACTTTATATTGTTTTAAAACTCGATTTATACTGAATTATTATTTTTTGAATAATTAAATCATTCACAAAAAAATATATGTAATTTTGGCAATTCAAAAACCGAGCCATACTTTTACAAAAATACATTTAAAAGCATTGCGTACAAACATCTTTCAAATACTTTTTGCCTTAAGTTTTACAGTGTTTATCAACACGTTCTGCTTTTCCCAAGATATTCCTAAACCATCTGTCGAAGTACAACCTGAAAAACTTCAAGACAGCATACAACAAGATAGTTTACAAATAGATTTAAACAACATTGGTGAAGCCATTATTTCTGAAAAAGTTCAGGACAGTACAGCTCAAGACAGCATAAAGCCCAAAGAATTCTTAACAGATATTGTTAAGTATAGTGCAACAGATTATACATCGTTCAATCAAAATGAACAAAAACTGTATCTCTATAATAATGCGCATATCACTTATGAAGACATGGATATTACCGCTGGCATTATTGTAATTGACTACAGTATAAACGAAGTTTACGCAGGAAGAATAAAGGATTCTTTAGGAAATTATTCACAAAACCCCATTTTTAAACAAGGAGCAGATGTAATAGAACCTGATTCAATCCGTTTTAATTTTGATACAGAAAAGGCATTGATCTTTAATTCAAGAACAGAACAATCAGGTGGTTATATAGATGCCGAACTCACCAAAAAAATGAACGATTCGGTTTACTTTGTTCGAAACGCAAAGTTCACAACATCCAAAGATCAAGAAGACCCAGAATATTATTTTTTATTGCGAAAAGCTAAAATTGTACCTGGCGAAAAGGTAGCAACAGGATTGACCAACTTATTTATTTATGATGTCCCGACTCCAATTGGATTGCCCTTTGCTTATTTCCCTTTAACCAAAAAACAAACATCTGGTGTTATCATGCCAACTTTTGGCGAAGAAAATCAACGCGGTTACTTTTTACAAAATGGTGGCTATTATTTTGCTATTAGCGATTATTTTGATTTAGCGGTTTTAGGTGATTACTACACCAATGGAAGTTACGGATTACGTCTAGAAAGTGCTTATGCAAAACGTTACAAGTTTAGAGGAAATGTTGGGTTTAGATATGAAAGCATTATCAATAGTGAAAAAGGATTTCCTGATTACTCTAAAAGTACCATTTATAATATTAGATGGTCACACAGTCAAGATGGCAAGGCTAGTCCAAATTCCCGTTTTTCAGCATCTGTAAACCTTGGTAGCAGTAAGTATTATAAGAACTCTGCAAATCAGATTAATACTAATAGTTTTTTAAATAACACCTTATCATCATCTGTTTCATATTCTAAAGCATTTCAGGGAGAACCACAGGTGAACTTGAGTGTTACAGCTACACATTCTCAAAACACCAATACAGAACAAATTAATATGACTTTGCCAACATTGCAAGGTAGTGTTGGCAGAATATTTCCATTTGCTCCAAAGATTGGTACAAAAAAGGGGATTATTCAAAATGTAAATTTCCAGTATAACCTGCGAGCAGAAAATAGAATTCAAACCACAGATTCTCTTTTCTTCAAAAAGGAAATGTTTGACGAAGCCAAATCAGGCTTTCAACACACTATTCCTTTAACAACAAACTTTAAGCTCTTTAAATATTTTAGTATGAGTGCAAGTACTAATTTTCAAGAGGTTTGGACATTTAAGACTGTCAATAAATTTTACGATAATATAAATGATGAGATTGTTGAAGAAACCATCAATGGCTTTGACTCTTACAGAACATATAATTTTAGTACAAGTTTAGGTACAACAATTTATGGTATGTTCAACTTTGAAAAAGAAGGACAGGATAAGAAAATCAAGGCCATTAGGCATGTAATGCGTCCTTCTATTAGTTATAATATAAATCCTGCTTTTGATAATTACTATGATACTTTTGAAGTTATTGATGCAAATGGAACTACTATAAGCGAAGAAGAATACACAAGATTTGAAGATGCCATTTTTGGGGCTCCAAGTAATCGTTTTTCAAGTTCCATGGGAATTTCGGTTTCCAATAATTTAGAAGCCAAAGTTAGAGATAAAGATAGTACAGCCACAGAACCTAAAAAAATTGTTTTGCTCAACAATTTGAATTTTTCTACGTCATATAACTTTGCTGCAGATTCTTTAAAATGGAGTCCCGTAAGATTAAGTGGAGGTACTCAATTTTTTGATAAAAAGATGAACGTTAACTTTGGTGCAACTTTAGATCCTTATGCATTAGATAATAATAATACCAGAATCAATACTTTCAATATCAATAATGGAGGAAGTTTATTTAGACTAACAAGTGCAAACCTTACGATGAATTATTCAATCTCCAGTAAGGAATTCAGTGGTGGTAAGGACAATGAGAGAAGTAGAAAAGAAAGTTTACAAAGTGGTGGTAGAGATGATGATATGTTTGGTCGTGCAGAAGATTTTTCTGATCCTAGGTTTTATGAGGATGACGAGGAAGAGGAAGATGACAAAAGTGAATTTTACAATTATAAAGTTCCTTGGAGTTTAAGGTTGGCTTATTCTATAAATTATTCAAATCAAAGGCGAGAAAACACTATTTCTTCCAATTCTTTAATGTTTTCAGGAGATGTGGAATTATCACCAAAGTGGTCTGTAAATGCTTCATCTGGTTATGATTTTAAAAATAATGGCTTTACCTATACCTCATTAGGCTTTGAGCGGGATTTATTAAGTTGGCGTATGAGTTTTAATTGGGTCCCTTTTAGTTCGCGTAGTTCATGGTATTTCTTTATAGGAATTAAATCAGGTATTTTAAGCGATATTAAATATGATCAGCGTAGAAGACCTGATGTTCAACTTTAAAAATAGATACTTCTCGATATGAAAAAAATTATTAAAACCTCAAAGGCTCCTGCTCCTATTGGTCCATATAATCAGGCTGTTTTAGTAGGAAATACGCTTTACACTTCCGGTCAAATAGCATTGCACCCAGAGACTATGGAGCTAGTTTTAAATGATATCAAGACAGAGACCAAACAAGTTATGGAGAATATGAAAGCGGTTCTTGAATCGGCAAATATGACATTTGAAAATGTTGTAAAAGCATCTATTTTTTTAAGCGATATGAATACTTTTTCAGAAGTAAATGAGGTGTATGGTACATACTTCAATGATAACACAGCACCTGCAAGAGAAACCGTTGAAGTTGCTAACTTACCAAAATTTGTAAATGTTGAAATTAGTATGATTGCGGTTAAATAATTTCATCCTTTTGAGTTTAAATTTTATTTTTTCTAAATGAATAATTTTCAAGCGTTTTTTAGTTAATTTTTATCTAAATTGGTATCTTTGAAAGTAACTCCAATATATAACTAATGCGCATTGAAAGTGACTTAAAACTTGGTTTTAAAGATGTGATGATACGTCCAAAACGTTCTACATTAAAAAGTAGATCTCAAGTAACATTAACTCGAGAATTCAATTTTTTGCACAGCAATGTTAATTGGAAAGGAGTTCCAATCATGGCAGCCAATATGGATACTGTTGGTACTTTTGAAATGGCCAAGGCACTTTTTAAAAAGAAA
>DATGBV010000085.1:0-13531 GCA_035312485.1 Flavobacteriaceae bacterium
TAGTGCATCCATGACCAATTAGGTCTACAGAAACGGTAAATTGAGTATGGTGCAACACCGTATTGTTTTGGACCATCATGGCTAAATCCAAATCATTGCATCTGTCTTCAGTTAATGGTGCACAAATCAATCCGCGTCCATTGGATGCCATAAAGTTGATCATTTCTGGTGTTACCTTTTCTGCAGCCGCAATAAAATCTCCTTCATTCTCTCTGTTTTTGTCATCAACAACAATAACAATTTTACCTTTTCTTATATCGCTTATAGCTTCTTTAATAGAATGAAACATGAATGTTTTTGTGCTAGATTGTTTTGTTTTAGTCGAAATCATAATGGCAAAGATATTGCTTATTTTAAACTTTCTAAAGAATTTTGCCTTAAGTCTCTCTTTAGTTTGTAGTTTAATAGAATGAAAGGAATAAAGTAAAAAGGTAGCCCTAAAATTATTAAAAGGATGTTAGGTGTATTATTTGTTTTATTAAAGGCACTATAAAATTGCCTCATATTTTTATAGGAAATAAAATAATAAACAACAAAAATCACCAAAGCCATTAGACTCAATTGGATAGAAGCTTCAGCTAGGGAAGGGAGTTTATTATTTCTAAAAACAAAGAATAAAATTAAAAGCATTGCAGATATAATGTAATGTGTCATGGCAAATTTTGAATGGGTTTTAAAATTATTCAATATTTTTTCAGAACTATCAAGATTCTTTGGAATTGTAATGCCTTTATCCCTTAATGCTTCATTAGAAATACTTCTAGAATTTAAAGTCTGAATTGTATTTAAAAAATCTGAATTTGTATAACCATAGGTTTTGTAGTTTTCGGCAATGTCAATTAACCTTTCGTCTTTTAAATTATAAAGTTTATGTTGCGATAAATTGCCATCAGTATCAAATCTTTCAGATTTAAAACGGAACATAGATTTTACAGGTTCTATAAAGTTGTCAAACTCAAACAATCCTTTATCAGCTGTAGCTCTCCTTGTCAAAAAAATGCTTAATGGTAGCATGATTAAAGTAGAGAACCAAGTTGCAAACACAGGACTAAAACTACCGTCTTTAGCACTATTTTTGGCAAAAATCCCTATAAAATGATAGGTTAAAAAGAGAAGAATAGCAATAACCATTGGCAACCCAATACCTCCTTTTCTAATTAAGGCACCTAATGGAGCTCCAACAAAAAATAAAATGATACATGCAAAACCTAATGCTAATTTTTCGTGAAATGCAATAATATGCTTATTTAACCAAATATTCCTGGTTTTGAGATTAGCTTCTTTTACACTTATAATTTGTTGTGTACTTGATACCGAATTTAAAGCCATTGATATCAATTGAACCTTTCTGTTATGATTATAAAATTCTAGAAAATGGTCTTTGTTTACAGTAGTAGTATCTTGTTTTTTTTCGATTCTCTTTATGTTATTAATATTTAAACCCTTATTTAAATTAGATAAGCCAGCCCGATTATATAAACTTGATGAAAACTCCTGGTAGTCTTCTTTTCTCTCAACTTTCAACGAGTCGATTGTATAACTTAAATCGTTCATGTTGAGCATATCGTATTTATCAGAATAACCTTTTTCGTCTAAATCCACATCGTTCAAATTTGATAAATCAATGTTAAACGTATATTTTTCAAAGGTACTTTTTGCAAAGGGCCTTTTGTTTCTGTCCTTATAATCCTTTGGTGGAGTGTCATCATAGTAATTTCCATCAAAAAGAATAAGTTGTATAATATCAGATTTCTCTTCGCCAATTAGCTCACCAGTTTTGGAAATGATGGTGGTATAATTTCCGGCACCTCTAGCCGATTTTTTATGAATAACCACATCCTTTAAATATTGACCTCTATCACCACTTTTTTCTGAAACCTTAATATTAATATTTCCAACTTCATTAAATTGGCCTTCTGCAATAGCCATTGCTGGCTTCAGTTTTGCAATATTCTTTCTTAAATTAAATGAATTGTATTCTGCCCAAGGAATTACATTGTTAGAAAAGAAAAATGTTATAACACCCAAAATAACTATAAACACACTTAAACTTGCCATAGCTCGTTGCAGTGATATTCCTGTAGATTTCATTGCGGCAAACTCGTAATTTTCGGCAAAATTCCCGAAAACCATTATAGAGGCTAATAGAATGGTTAATGGTAAAACCAAGGGAATAAGCTTTGGTGTAAAGTAGATTAAGAATTTAGCAATAACGAATATGTCTAAATCTTTTCCTGCTAGTTCTTTAATGTAAAGCCAAATAGTTTGTAAAACAAAAATTAGCATGAGTATGACAAACACACTAATAAAGGTTTTAAGGTAAGTGGTTAATATGTACCTGTCTAATATTTTCAAATAAAGACTTAATCTAATCTATTAATATAATAGTCTGAATATTTTTTGTCATCAAAAGAAAATACTGCTTTTGACAAAGGTTCGTCTGTTTTAAACGAGTTAACTGTAAGCGTTGTTTTTGTGCCATTTTTCCCAACTTCAATCAAATTATAAATATGCTTTGTCTGCACATCAATACCTAATAACACATGTTTTATTTCAGAATGGGAATCGATAGGTGTTAGCTTAACATATTGAATTTTTCTGCCTTTAATATTTTGAACAATATCCATGGCATAAGTAAAGCCGTCTTCATAAAAAGATAACATTTTGCTAGGAGTGATACTATTTTCATTGTCATCGTTTTGACTTGAAATAGTTACCTCTTCATCATCTGGGCTTATGGTGTAAAGTGTTTTGCCGTCAAAAATGCGTGTTGCTCCTAAAATATTAAGTCTATATTTATTACCTTGAAGTACAACATCACCTCGTGTTTCCTGATTGATATTTTCTTCTGCATTACTCAATGCATATTTAAACTCAATTGAAATATTTTCATAACTCTTTACCTTTTGGGAAACTTCTTTCAACAAAGCTTTTGCCTGCTCTGCATTTTGAGCATTTAAAGAGATACTTATAAGTAAGATTAAGAAGAATAATCTTTTAATTATTTTCATGTTAACTATTTTTTTCATTTTCCAATAACTGATCTAATGCTACCAAATCCGGGACTAAAACCTGTCTGGCCTTACTACCTTCAAAATGACCTACAATGCCAGCAGCTTCCAATTGGTCTATTAGTCTGCCAGCTCTGTTATATCCCAACTTAAGTTTACGTTGTAAAAGAGATGCTGATCCTTGTTGGGCAGTGACAATAATTTCTGCTGCTTCTCTAAACAGAACATCCCTGTCGTCTATATCTACATCAAGACTTGTGCCACTTTCTTCTCCAACATATTCAGGTAACTGGTATGCTTCAGGATACGCTTTTTGTGAGCCAATAAATTCTGTTATTCTATCAATTTCAGGTGTGTCAACAAAAGCACATTGCACTCTAATAAGATCATTTCCTTGCGTGTACAGCATGTCTCCACGACCAATAAGCTGGTCTGCGCCAGAGCCATCTAAAATTGTTCTTGAATCAATTTTTGAAGTTACTCTAAAAGCAATCCTAGCTGGGAAATTTGCTTTGATAATTCCTGTTATCACATTTACAGATGGGCGCTGTGTTGCAATAATCAAATGAATACCAATAGCACGGGCTAATTGAGCTAAACGCGCAATTGGCGTTTCTACTTCCTTGCCTGCTGTCATGATTAGATCTGCAAATTCATCAATGACTAATACTATATAAGGTAAAAATTGATGCCCTTCATTTGGGTTTAGTTTCCTGGCTTTAAACTTGGCATTGTATTCTGCAATGTTTCTACAGAATGCATTTTTAAGCAGCTCATAACGATTGTCCATTTCAATACACAATGAATTTAATGTATTGATAACTAAATTGTTGTCTGTAATAATGGCTTCTTCAGTATCTGGAAGTTTTGCCAGATAATGCCTTTCAATTTTATTGAAAAGCGTAAGTTCAACTTTTTTAGGGTCAACCAAAATAAACTTTACTTCGGCAGGATGTTTTTTATAAAGTAAAGACGTTAAAACAGCATTAAGTCCAACAGATTTTCCTTGTCCTGTGGCACCAGCCATAAGCAAATGTGGCATTTTGGTCAGATCTACAACAAGTGTTTCATTACTAATGGTTTTACCCAAAGCAATTGGTAATTGCATTTCGGCATTCTGGAATTTTTTTGAAGCAATTACCGAGCGCATAGAAACTACGGTAGAGTTTTTGTTTGGTACCTCGATACCTATGGTACCTTTTCCTGGAATAGGGGCAATAATTCTGATGCCTAGAGCAGATAATGATAGAGCTATATCGTCTTCCAAATTTTTAATTTTTGAAATTCTAATTCCAGCTTCGGGAACAATTTCATAAAGCGTCACTGTTGGTCCAATGGTTGCTTTTATACTTGCTATACCAATCTTATAGTTATTGAGGGTTTCAACAATCTTATTTTTATTTTCCTCAAGTTCCTCTTGATTAATGGTAATACCTTCAGTATCATATTTTTTCAATAAATCTAAATGTGGAAATTGGTAATTTCCCAATTCTAATGTTGGGTCAAATTGTCCAAAATCCTCAACTAATTTATTGGCTAGATTATCTGTTTCAGATTGTTCTTCCTCAACTTTTTCAACTTCCATTTCAACTTGATCTTCAACAATATCAGGCTTTTTTGATGTGGACTTTGTTTCCGTGTTTTCAACTGGAATATCGAAAGCCGTTTTAATGTCTTCGGCTTCTGCCGTTAAGTCATTATCTAAATGCATAAATGTATCACTCTTTTCATTTTCAACATTTGAACTTTTAGAGAAATCTTTGGTAATATTTTTTTTAACTGATTTAAATAAGGATGAAAAAGTTTCGGCAGTTACTTTAAAACGGGCTGCTAAATAAACTATTAATCCAAAAAGAAGTAAAAGAATAGTACCAATTTTACCAAGATAGTCTTGTAAAAATGTATTGATTTCAAAACCAATGGCACCACCAAGAATATCTATTTTAGAAGCGAAAAAACCAAAAAATATTGAAAACCAAATGACTATTAAAGTGCCCCAAAACCAATGTCTCAATAATTTGGTTTTGTTAATATCCATAATAACATAAATGCCTGAAAGAAAAATTAATCCGGAAAAGACAAAAGAAGCAATACCAAAACCTTTATAAATAAAAAAGTTGCTTAACCAAGCACCTGACTTACTCAACCAATTTTGGGCCTCGCTGTCTCTTGAGGCAAACTCTGTGAGAATGCTTTGATCTGCTTTTCCAGTAAAAAAGAAAGACAAGAATGCAGTAAATAAAAGAATACCAAAAATGATTAAAAAGCTACCAAAAATAAGTTTTTGCTGATTTGATAACTTGAAACTTGGTTTTTTAATTTTTGAAGAAGTAGTTTTCTTTCTTTTCTTTTTAGCCATTAATGCCTGATTGATTTGAACAAAAATACAAATTACTAACGTTTATCCTAAAGCTAATAGTATATTAAAAAATCTTTGGAATGTATATGATTAAACCAATCACAATAGCAGAAATAGCCGAAATAAAAACAGCACCTGCAGAGATGTCTTTAATAAAACCAATTTTTGTATGATGTTCTGGGTGAATAAAGTCTGCAATCTTTTCGATTGCCGTATTTAATCCTTCTACACTCATGACCATACATATTGCCAAAATTTGAACAATCCATTCTGTAGTATTAAGATTAAAATAAAAACCAGCAATGGTAACTAAAATAGCTATCACAAACTGAATTTGGATACTAGCTTCAGTTTTAATTAGCAGAATAGCTCCTCTAAAGGCGTAATTTATACTCTTTATTCTGTTTATAAATAAGCTTTCTTTTTTAGGCATTTGCTAAAGCATCTAAAGCAGCTTGATAATTTGGTTCTTCAACTACTTCTTGAACTTGTTCGGTGTATAAAATCTTTCCGCTTTCATCCAATATGATGATAGATCTAGCTAAAAGACCACGAATAGGTCCATCAATATATGTAAGATTATAGCTGTTACCAAAATTACCATTTCTAAAATCAGAAAGAGTTTCAATATTCTCTATACCTTCAGCTCCACAAAATCTAGCCATAGCAAAAGGTAAATCTTTGGAAATACAAAGAATTTTTACATTTTCAAGACCACTGGCTTTTTCATTAAATTGTCTAACTGACGCAGCACAGGTGCCTGTATCTATACTATGAAAAATGTTCATAATTACTCTTGAGCCTTTATAGTCATCCAGAGTAACATCTGATAAATTATCTTTTGCTAATTCAAAATTCGGAGCTTTGCTTCCTACTGAAGGAAGATCTCCTTTAGTGTTTATTGGGTTTCCCTTTAATGTAACAGTTGCCATGTTTAAGTTTTTAAAATGAGTATGTAAAATTAACAATTATTAAACGTTCGCCCTTATAAATTTTATCAATTTTAAAATAATATAT
The DNA here is from genome assembly GCA_035312485.1 of Flavobacteriaceae bacterium. Lineage (GTDB taxonomy): Bacteria > Bacteroidota > Bacteroidia > Flavobacteriales > Flavobacteriaceae > Gilvirhabdus. The sequence continues at coordinate 6,388 of DATGBV010000085.1, forward strand.
TAAGATAGGATAGCTATTTTTTTTAACCAGTTATTAATAACTTTGAAAAAAACGAAAATAAATCACTTAAAACTTAAATATAGAATCGTATGAATAGTTCAAAAAATGGGAAATGTCCTTTTATGCATGGTGCGAATACCGCAACCGAAAAATCGGTTATGGATTGGTGGCCTAATGCATTAAATCTAGACATTTTACACCAACATGACACCAAAACAAATCCGTTAGGAAAAGATTTTAACTATCGGGAGGAATTAAAAAAATTAGATGTTGAAGCTCTAAAAAAAGATTTACATGACCTCATGACAGACAGCCAGGATTGGTGGCCAGCAGATTGGGGACACTATGGTGGATTAATGATTCGTATGGCATGGCATGCAGCAGGTTCTTATAGAATCTCTGATGGACGTGGTGGTGGAGGAACAGGGAATCAACGTTTTGCGCCACTTAATTCGTGGCCTGATAATGTGAGCTTGGATAAAGCTAGGCGTTTGCTTTGGCCCATAAAGAAAAAATATGGTAACAAAATCAGTTGGGCAGATTTGATCATATTGGCAGGAAATATTGCTTATGAAAGTATGGGACTCAAGACCTTTGGTTTTGCTTTTGGTAGAGAAGATATTTGGAGCCCAGAGAAAGATACATATTGGGGAGCTGAAAAAGAATGGTTGGCACCAAGTGATGAACGTTATGAAGATGTAAACAATCCTTCAACAATGGAAAATCCTTTAGCTGCGGTACAAATGGGATTAATTTATGTAAACCCTCAAGGTGTTAATGGTAATCCAGATCCATTGAAAACAGGAGCTCAAGTGCGTGAGACTTTTAAGCGAATGGCAATGAACGATGAAGAAACCGTTGCATTAACCGCAGGAGGTCATACTGTAGGCAAAACACATGGTAATGGAGATGCCAATATTTTAGGACCTGACCCTGAAGCAGCTCAAGTAGAAGAGCAAGGTTTTGGATGGTCAAATCCAACAAGGACAGGTAAAGGTCGCGATACTGTGACCAGTGGCTTGGAAGGAGCATGGACAACAAATCCCACAAAATGGGATAATGGTTATTTCGAAATGCTATTTAACCATAAATGGGAATCCCGTAAAAGTCCAGCGGGAGCTTGGCAATGGGAACCAATAAGTATCAAAGAGGAAGATATGCCAGTTGATGTTGAAGATTTTACCACACGTCAAAACCCTATCATGACAGATGCAGACATGGCTATGAAAGTAGATCCAATTTATAAAGAAATATCCTTAAAATTTAAAGATGATTTTGATGCACTTTCAGATGCATTTGCTCGTGCATGGTTTAAACTAACACATCGTGATATGGGACCGAAAGAGCGTTATTTTGGACCAGATGTACCACAAGAAGATTTAATTTGGCAGGATCCAATTCCTCATGGTAAAAGTGATTATGATGTTGATGCCGTTAAAGCTAAAATTGAAACTTCTGGACTCTCTATTTCAGATATGGTTTCAACAGCTTGGGATAGCGCTCGTACTTTTAGAGGTTCAGATTATAGAGGAGGTGCCAATGGAGCAAGAATAAGACTTGCACCACAAAAAGACTGGCAAGGTAATGAACCGGAAAGACTAGCGAAAGTATTATCGGTTCTAGAGCCAATAGCTTCAGAATTTGGAATTAGTATTGCCGATACCATTGTTTTAGCAGGAAATGTAGGTGTTGAAAAAGCCATTAAAAATGCTGGGATGAATGTTTCGGTGCCTTTTAAACCTGGACGTGGAGATTCAACAGAGGAAATGACAGATGTAGAATCTTTTGAACCATTGGAACCACTTGCTGATGGTTATAGAAACTGGTTAAAGAAAGATTATGTAGTTAGTCCTGAAGAATTGATGCTGGATCGTACACAATTACTGGGCTTAACTGCACCAGAAATGACTGCTTTAGTAGGTGGAATGCGTGTCCTAGGAACAAATTATGGCAATACTGAACATGGCGTATTTACTAATAATGTTGGGGCTCTAACCAATGACTTTTTTGTTAACTTAACAGATATGTCAAACTATTGGAAGCCAATAAATGGTATTTATGAAATTTGTGATCGTAAAACAGGCCAGGCTAAATGGACTGCTACGAGAATAGATTTAGTATTTGGTTCAAACGCGATATTAAGAGCTTATGCTGAAGTATATGCACAAGATGATAACAAAGAAAAATTTGTTAGAGATTTTATTGCAGCATGGACTAAAGTGATGAATGCTGATCGTTTTGATTTAGCCTAGTCTTAATAGGATTAAAAAAAGCGCATTAATATTAATGCGCTTTTTTTTGCTTCTATTTATAATTTTCATTCATTTTCAGGAGACATGATTTTGTAAACTATACCTGCTAAAATTGCTCCAACTATTGGAGCGACCCAGAACAACCATAATTGGTCTAACGCCCAACCACCAGTAAATAAAGCTTGACTTGTACTTCTAGCAGGATTTACAGACGTATTTGTAACAGGAATACTTATTAAATGAATAAGTGTTAAACCTAAACCTATTGCTATACCAGCAAATCCTTTTGGTGCTTTGGAATGTGTTGCACCAAGAATAATAATTAAAAACATAAATGTCATTACAACTTCTGTTACTAAAGCAGAAAGCATACTGTATCCATCTGGAGAATGTTCTCCATATCCATTTGAAGCAAAGCCTCCGACTTCAAATCCAGATTTTCCAGTGGCAATAAGATATAAGATGCCAGCACCTGCTATTCCACCTAATACTTGGGCAATAACATAAGGTATAAGTTCTTTTTTGTCAAAGCGCCCTCCAATCCAAAGACCTATGGATACAGCTGGATTAAGATGACAACCTGAAATGTGTCCAATGGCATAAACCATAGTTAATACTGTTAAACCAAAGGCAATGGCGACGCCAACAAATCCAATACCAAGTTCTGGATAAGCTGCTGCCAATACAGCACTTCCACAGCCACCTAATACAAGCCATAAAGTTCCAATAAATTCTGCTAAAAGTTTTTTCATAATGTGTTTTGTTTAGTTAGTTAATTACTCAAGACATACTTTGTTAAGAAGTTAAGAAGTATAGTACAAACGAAAATAGTATATTAATATATATTCAAACTATTAAATTGTTGTTTGGTAGCTTGTTAGTTGTCTGATTTTAATATTTAAGGCAGCAAAAAACAATGTGGTAAACGGACTTAACCAATTGAAAATGGCATATACAAAATACTCACCAACACCAACACCTAAAACGCCAGATTGATAAGCACCACACGTATTCCAAGGAATTAAAACAGAAGTAACTGTTCCAGAATCTTCTAATGTTCTACTTAAATTTTCAGGAGCGAGTCCTCTATCATCAAACGCTTTTTTAAACATTTTTCCAGGAATAACAATCGCTAAATATTGATCAGAAGCAATTGCATTCAAACCTAAACAACTAACTACTGTGCTTGCGAATAACCCAAAAACTGTTGTTGCAACCGATAGTAATGCTTTTGTAATTCTTGATAATGCTCCAATGGCATCCATTATACCACCAAAAATCATAGCACATATAATTAAATATATTGTCCATAACATACCATTCATACCACCTGCAGAGAACAAATCGTTTAATTTTTCATTATCTGTTGTGATTTGTGTATCTGTAAAAATAGATGTAAGAACAGAACCTGTTTTAGATGTGCTTAAACCGTCTAATATTTCTGGTTGGAAAATATATGCAAACACAATAGCTAGGATTACACCACTACCTAAAGCAATTAATGGTTTCGTTTTAAATAAGATTAATACTATAACTCCAGCTGGTACTAAAAATAACCAAGGAGTAATATTAAAAGTAGAATTAATAGTTGATAAAAAATTACTAATATCTGTACTTCCGGTTGTTTCAACATTCATACTTATAATTCCAAAGACAATTAAAGTTATTAGAATTGTAGGACCAGTTGTAAAACTCATATATCTTATATGTGTGAATAGATCGGTTCCCGCCATTGCAGGAGCAAGGTTGGTGGTATCACTTAAAGGCGACATTTTATCACCAAAATATGCACCAGAAATTACAGCACCAGCTATCATACCTGGATTAATACCTAAAGCAGAACCTATTCCTATTAAAGCAATACCAACAGTTGCTGAAGTTGTCCATGAACTGCCTGTTGCGATTGAAATTACTGCAGCTATAATTATAGAAGCTGGTAAAAATATTTCAGGACTTAAAACCTGTAATCCATAATACACCATTGCTGGAATAACACCACTAACAAGCCATGTACCTGCTAACGCACCTACCAAAAATAATATCATTACAGGTATAAATATGCTTTTTAAGTTTTCTAAAATTTCGGTAAGCATTCTTCTAAAAGATACTTTGTTGAAAACACCAACAATTGAAGCGACTAATCCTCCAAGTAATAATATTATTTGGTTTGTATACGTACCAAACCATTCTTGCCCTTCAACAAAAAAGATATTATAAGCCAACATAGCCATAAGGATAACTACAGGGATTAAGGCTTCATAAAAGTTTAATCCTTTATTTTCAATAATATGTTGATCTCCAGCTTTAAATTCTGAAATGTTTTCTTTGTCTTGCATATTGTGTTAATTGAGCTGTAATGTTACAATTTTCAAATAAGCTTTGCAAATTGGTTTAGTTATGTACATTTGCTAATTCAAATATGGATTCAATTACTCAAATAGTATTAGGAGCAGCTTGTGGAGAAGCGGCTTTAGGAAAAAAAATTGGCAACAAAGCATTGCTTTTTGGAGCAATTGGTGGTACAATTCCGGATTTAGATGTTTTTGTTGGAAATTGGTTGTTTGATAATCAGATAGATGCTATGTTGTTTCATAGAGGTTTTATGCATTCTATTGTATTTTCAGTTTTAGGCGCTTTCCTTTTTGGTTGGATAGTTTATAAATTATATGATACTAAAAAACGTAAAGGCTTAACAACATTAAGAGATTGGATATGGCTTTTCTTTCTATCCTTATTTACGCATCCCATATTAGATTGTTTTACGCCCTATGGGACACAATTATTTGCACCATTTACCAATTATCGAGTGGCATTAAATAATATTGCAGTAGTAGACCCAATTTACACAATTCCATTTTTGTTGTGTTTGATTGTTATGATGTTTTTTAAAAGGAATTCTGAAACCAGAAAATTATGGTTAAAGCTTGGTTTAGGAATCAGTTCTATATATATGCTATTCACTTTAGGGAATAAACTTTATGTAGATTCAGTTTTAAAAAAATCATTAAAAGCTGAAAACATTCAATTTAAAAGATGTTATGCACAACCAACAATTTTTAATAATGTATTGTGGTATGGTATTGCAGAAAGCGAAAAAGCTTATCATATAGCATATTATTCATTGCTTGATACAAATAACTATTTTTCAGATTGGATGGAAGTATCTAAAGAAAGAGCATTAAATGAAAATGATTTTAATGATTTGAAAAGACTAGCATGGTTTAGTAACCAATATTTTAGTGTTTATAAAATAGAAGACAATCTTTATAAATATAATGATTTGCGTTATCCTTTGGCTGATTCCAATAATCCAAACTCTTCAGTATTTAGCTTTATACTTTACAAAGAAGGAAACAGATTGAACATGAAACCTTTTGAACGTAGTGAAGAAGATCCTTCTAAAGTACTTTCTTCTTTATGGGAAAGACTTAAAGGAAAAGAATAAATATTTTCTTAAGATACTGAATGCACTTCTTTCTCTAAAACATTAAGTTTTTCCATACATCTGCGCATTGTGTGGTATGTACGTTCTATATCTGCATCAAGCCCAACAGAAAAGCGAATTAGTCCGTCACTCAATCCCATTTGTTTTTGTTCGTCTTCAGGTATTTCAGAAGAGGTTGAAGTTCCTGGAGCAGAAAATAAGGTTTTATAAAAACCCAGACTTACTGCTAAATACCCAAGATTTTCATTTTGCATAAGTTCCATCAACTTATTAGCTTTTTTAATTGAACCAACATCAATGGTAAGCATGCCTCCAAAACCATATTGGTTGTTCATCATGCTTTTAAAAAGTTGATGAGAAGGATGGGATTTCAAACCTGGATAAACAGTTTTTAAACCATCGGCTTCGAACTTTTCAGCCAGATATAATGCATTTTTGCTATGCTGCTGCATTCTTACGTGCAATGTCCTTAAGTTTTTCAAAACAGAAGCAGAACGAAAGCTATCCATTGTAGAACCTAAAAGCATACAAGCACCATCGTTAACATTTCTTAAGTCATTGATGAATTCTTGAGTTCCACATATAACTCCAGCAACCGTATCTGAAGCACCATTAATAAACTTTGTAAGACTATGTACTACGATATCTGCTCCCAATTTTGCAGGAGAAATGCTTAATGGAGAAAAGGTATTGTCCACAACAAGTTTTAGATTGTGTTTTTTAGCGATTTTAGCTAGATTATTAATATCTGCTACTTCCAATAATGGATTACTTACGGACTCACAAAAAATAACTTTAGTGTTCTCATTAATGGCAGCTTCAACTTTATTCAGTTTTGTGATATCAACAAAAGAAGTTTCAATATTAAAGCGAGGAGTAAAGTTTTTTAGAAAAGCATAAGTGCCTCCATAAATGGTTCTGCTTGAAATGATATGATCTCCTGAACCGCAAAGCTGTAGTAATACCGCTGTAATCGCTCCCATTCCCGAAGCGGTGACATTGGCAGTTTCTGTGCCTTCCATTGCAGCTAAAGCTTCTCCTAAATATAAGTTTGAAGGTGACGAGTGCCTCGAATATAAATAACATCCATCTGCATTGCCTTCAAAAGTGTCGAACATTGTTTTTGCGGAAAGAAATGTGTATGTTGACGAATCAGAAACAGAAGGATTCACACCTCCAAATTCTCCAAAATATTGAAGATCCTGTATATTATTTGCTGGTTTAAAGGACATAAGTAAAAATTTATTTGAGTATTGCAAAATTCAGAATATTTAGATTAAAAATCAATATATATAACTTTATATAGAAAATAAATCTATTTAATTTTATTTTTATAGTTATATTTACTTATTATTTATTAATAAGTTTTGATTTTCAGAATATTTTTCGTTATGGTTTTTGATAATATTGACAGTAAATTACTAGAATTACTCCAACAGGATAGTAA
>DATGBV010000086.1:0-6504 GCA_035312485.1 Flavobacteriaceae bacterium
AATCCAACATCAACCACATGAATACCTAGTCCGACCAAAGTATTCATCACTAAATTTTGAGCCATCGCTCCAGAAATTCTTGCATCTCGCCCTACTACCACACGATAATTCTCTTTATCTCTTTGTTGTCTTATCCAGGTCCCATAAGCAGAAGCAAATTTTACAATATCTATAGGTGTTAGGTTTTCTTCAACCTTTCCTCCTATAGTTCCTCTTATGCCTGAAATAGATTTTATTAATGTCATTCAAAATAAGTTTAGAACAAATATAAAGTTATAAATCGTAAATCTTTATTTTGAATTTGTAAATTCGAAAAATGAATTATCTGGCTCATATTTATCTTTCTGGTAACAACGATTTGGTTACAATTGGCAATTTTATAGCAGATGGCATCAAGGGAAAAGACTACAAAAAATTTCCAAAAGATATACAAATAGGTATCCTGTTGCACAGAGAGATAGACACATATACAGACAAGCATAAAACAGTAAGAAAAAGTACCAAACGCTTGCATAAAAAATACAGTCATTATTCTGGTGTTATTGTCGATATTCTTTATGACCACTTTCTAGCTAAAAATTGGGACACCTACAGTAAAATACCATTAAAAGGTTATGTTGATGCATTCTATGACTCGCTAGAAGAACATTATGAGATTTTACCCGTAAGAATACAAAAAATAATGCCATACATGATTACCGACAATTGGTTATTAAGTTATGCTTCTATTGAAGGTATTACCAGGGTTTTACAAGGCATGAACAGGCGAACTAAAAACCAATCACATATGAATGAAGCAATTTATGAATTAGAAGAGTTTTATGACGATTTTGAAAGTGAATTTACGCTGTTTTTTAAAGACCTTATTGAATTTTCAAAAGTAAAACGAAAAGAAATAAAAACTAAACTAAACGCATGAGAAGTTTCCAAATCTTCATATTGATACTACTGTTTTTTGTTTCATGTAAAAAACAGGAAATTCAACAACCTATAAAAAGAGGTTTGCTAATGGAGAATGCAATGGTTGTTTCTGCTCGTGAAGAGGCTTCAAAAATTGGAAGTGATATTCTAAAAAAAGGTGGTAACGCTTTTGATGCCATGGCAGCGACACATATAGCTCTCGCTGTTGCTTATCCTTATGCAGGAAATATTGGTGGTGGTGGTTTTATGGTTTATAGAAAAGCTAATGGTGAATTTGGCAGTCTAGACTTCAGGGAAAAAGCTCCACTAGCTGCTACCAAAAACATGTATCTGGATAAAGAAGGTAATATCATACCAGATAAAAGTACTTTAGGTGCAATGGCAGTTGGTGTCCCAGGCTCTGTAGCTGGTATTTTTGCCGTTCATAAAAAGTTTGGAAGTCTTTCTATTGAAGACATTATCCAGCCCTCAATTAACTTGGCAAAACAAGGTGTTGTTGTAACAAAAAAACAAGAAGAAAAAATAAAAAAATATCAACCTTTTTTTCCAAAGGCAAATCAAGATTCAATAATTTTTGATATACATTGGAAAGAAAACGATACTATAAAATATCCTGCTTTAGCTGAAACTTTAAAACGCATTATGCTTAATGGAAAAGATGAATTCTATAAAGGTGAAACTGCTAAACGATTAGTGAAATTTATTCAAGATAATGGTGGTATTATAACCAAAGAAGATTTAGAAAGGTATGATGTAAAATGGCGCACACCTTTATCGTTTAAATATGACGATTTAAACATTATTTCCATGTCACCTCCTTCAAGTGGTGGTGTTTGTCTGGCACAAATCATGAAAATGATTGAGCCATACCAATTGGACAACTTTGGACATAATTCTTTAAAAGCAATTCAAGTACTGACTGAAGCTGAACGTCGTGCGTATGCAGATCGTAGTTACTATTTAGGTGACCCAGATTTTGTGACTAATCCATTGCAAAAATTAATTGATGAAGACTATTTAAAAAATCGAATGTCGACATTTTCTTTTAATGATGCTACACCATCTGAAAAAGTATCACATGGCAATGTTCAAGTCATGGAAAGTGATGAAACAACACATTACTCTATAGTAGATCAATTTGGGAATGCTGTTTCTGTTACAACAACAATCAATGGTGCTTATGGTTCTAAATTGTATTGTTCAGATCTGGGTTTCTTTTTGAATAACGAAATGGATGATTTTAGCAGTAAGCCTGGAGCACCAAATATGTTTGGGCTCATTGGTGCTGAAGCCAATAGTATTGCCCCAGAAAAACGTATGTTAAGTTCTATGACACCAACTATTGTTGAAAAAAATGGTGAGCTATTCATGGTTGTTGGTTCACCAGGTGGTTCTACCATTATTACATCTGTATTACAAACTATTTTAAATGTTCATGAATATAATATGAGTATGCAGGCTGCAGTAGACGTGCCTCGTTTTCATCATCAGTGGCTTCCAGATCGAATTGTTTTTGAACCTAATAAGTTCGAGAAAAAACTTATTGAGCAGCTTAACAAGCTTAATTATACTACTGTTGAAATAGAAAATATCATAACTAGCAAAGTCGATGGAATACTGATTTTAGGTGATAAAACGTTAGAAGGTGGTGCAGATTATCGAGGTGATGATACGGCTGTCGGTTTTTAGAAGCTTTCCTTTTTAGAACCAATTCTATTTAATAATTTAGTCTCATTGTTATCAAAAAAAGCTATAGCTTTAAAAGCCCAAAATCCATATAACATACCAACGGTTTTTTATTATGAAGTATAAAAAATCCATAAAAGCAATTGCAGGACTTGTAATTTTTTTAACATTACCAAGTATCTTGTTTTTTGGATATGTATATTTTAAATATAATGAAGACATTCCATCAGGAATTCAAGGTGAAAAAGCGGATGCACTAGCTTACAAAATGCTTGATGCACTGGATTACCAAGCCTATCAAAATACAAATTATATTGAATGGACATTTAAAAAAAAGAGGCATTATAAATGGACAAAAAATGATAGCACTTGTCTAGTTTATTGGAAAGAGTACAAAGTAGATTTAAATTTTAAGGATTCTACTCAAAATAAAGCTTACGTTCATAATTTTAAAGTAGAAGGAGACCAAGCAAAATCTCTAATCAATGAAGCTAGTACGCATTTTAAGAATGATTCCTTTTGGCTTATTGCACCTTATACTATTTTTAATAAAGACATAGAACGCCGTTTGGTCACTTTAAAAAATGGCGATAGTGCACTTTTGGTAACTTATAAAACCCAAAACTCCCATCCTGAAGATTCGTTTTTATGGATATTAGAGGATAACGGAAAACCCTATAAATTAAAAATGTGGACTGCTGCTTTACCAATTGATGGTTTAGAGGCCAGTTGGAATGATTGGATAACCACCGAAAGTGGTGCACAATTGCCTACCTTCCACTCCATTTTAATAATGGGTTTTGATATGGGAATTGTTAAAGGGACCAAATAATAAACTAGCTTCCCCTAGAACCCACAAACTGATGTTCTTTAACTTTAAACAGTACATTAAATGTGGTTAAACTACCATAAATTCTGGTGATATACTGTTGTAAATCTACTTTGTCTTGGTCATCAAGATTACTGGAGTTTATTTTTTGTTCCATAACTCGCAATCTATCGCGAACCATAACTATCTTATGAAAAAAAGTGTCGATAGGAATTTCCTTGTTTTGCAAACTGGTATCTTGCGGCTCCAAAACTAATTGACCACCTTTCCACTTATCAGCAATTGGTATAATCTCACTCACATCACTCCACCGTTTTAAAATTTCTACCAGACTTGTTTCTATATCAAAAAAGCTAACAGCATCTACATCACCATCAGCAGCTTCAATCACTTCAAACTCGCTGTCTATTTCAATGGTTTCCAATCCTTGATCAATAAAAGCAACCCAGTAGTGTTTCGAAGTCACATTGGTAACAACACCTTTGCCATATTCTGGATGGTTAATTCTGGAACTTATGCCTAGTAATTTCATATCAAATTAAATTTTAAATAATTAAAAACCGTTAACAAATTTAACGATTACACTCAAATATACGCTTCCTTTTTATATTCAAAAAACGTACCTTTGCAACTTTGCCATTTTATGACCAATTTCGAAGAACATATTGAGGTTAAAGGTGCAAGAGTACATAACCTGAAAAACATAGATGTTACAATACCAAGGGAAAAGCTTGTAGTTATTACTGGCTTGTCTGGTAGTGGTAAATCTTCATTGGCATTTGATACTATTTATGCAGAAGGGCAACGTCGTTATATAGAAACCTTTTCTGCTTATGCCAGACAGTTTTTAGGTGGTTTAGAACGGCCTGATGTTGATAAAATAGACGGTCTTTCTCCTGTGATTGCTATAGAACAAAAAACCACAAGCAAGTCACCTCGTTCTACTGTAGGGACTATTACAGAGATTTACGATTTTTTACGCCTGTTATTTGCTAGAGCTAGTGATGCTTACAGTTACAATACTGGTGAAAAAATGGTGAGCTATAGTGATGAACAAATAAAATCACTTATCATTGAATCATTTAGAGGCAAACGCATTAATGTTTTGGCTCCAGTTGTAAGGTCACGTAAAGGACACTACAGAGAACTGTTTGAACAAATTGCAAAACAAGGTTTTGTTAAAGTAAGAACCGATGGTGAGATTAAGGAACTTGTAAAAGGAATGAAGTTGGACAGGTATAAAACACACGACATCGAGATCGTAATTGATCGCTTAAAAATTGATGACGACATTGATAATGACAAACGTCTTACAGAAACCATAAACACAGCCATGTATCATGGTAACGATGTTCTTATGATTATAGAACAGGACACCAATGAAACTAGATATTTTAGTAGAAGTTTGATGTGTCCAACTTCTGGAATTTCTTATCCTAATCCAGAACCCAATAATTTCTCCTTTAATTCGCCCAAAGGAGCTTGTCCAAAATGTAATGGTATTGGACAACTACATCAAGTAAATGAGAAGAAAATCATTCCTGATGATTCAATTTCCATAAAAAATGGAGCATTAGCACCTCATGGCCCTGAAAAAAACAGCTGGATCTTTAAACAGTTTGAATTGATTGCACAACGCTTTAATTTTCAATTGACAGATTCTTACAAGAGTATTCCTGAAGAAGCTAAACAAGTGATTTTATATGGTGGAAATGAAAAATTTTCTGTAGAAAGTAAAACATTGGGTGTTACCAGAGATTATAAAATTGAATTTGAAGGTGTTGCAAATTTTATTGAAAACCAATTCAAGACAGCAGATTCAAAATCACTTAAACGCTGGGCAAAAGAATACATGGATAAAGTTGTCTGTGACGAATGCCAAGGTTCAAGATTAAAAAGGGAATCGCTTTATTTTAAAATAAATAATCAAAGTATCGCTGATTTAGCAGATTTTGATATTACAGATTTAGCAAGTTGGTTTGAAGACCTTCCAAATCATTTAAGTGATAAGCAATTTCAAATTGCTGAAGAAGTCATTAAAGAAATCAGGTCAAGGTTACAATTTTTATTGGATGTTGGTTTAAATTATTTATCCCTGAACAGAAGTTCAAAATCCCTTTCAGGAGGTGAAGCACAACGCATTAGGCTTGCAACCCAAATTGGTTCTCAATTGGTTGGTGTACTATATATTCTTGATGAGCCAAGTATTGGTTTACACCAACGAGATAACAACAAACTTATTAATTCTTTGATTTCGTTACGGGATATTGGCAATTCGGTTATTGTTGTAGAACATGACAAAGATATGATTCAACATGCAGATCATGTTATAGATATTGGTCCATTTGCTGGGAAGCACGGAGGTGAGATTATTAGTGAAGGCACTCCAAAACAACTTTTAGAGCATCATACTTTAACCGCTGATTATTTAAATGGAACAAAACATATAGAAACTCCTAAACAACGCAGAAAAGGTAACGGAAAATCTATTATTTTAAAAGGCTGTACTGGAAATAATCTAAAAAATGTCTCTGTTGAACTTCCTCTTGGTAAAATGATAGGAGTTACAGGTGTTTCAGGTAGTGGAAAATCAACTTTAATTAACGAAACGCTCTACCCTATTTTAAATGCACATATCTTTAACGGCGTTAAAAAACCAATGCCTTACAAGAGTATTGAAGGTTTAAAACATATTGATAAAGTCATTGATATTAACCAATCACCTATTGGGAGAACTCCAAGAAGTAATCCAGCAACATATACAGGTGTTTTTAGTGAAATAAGAAGTTTGTTTGCAAAAATACCCGAAGCCATGATACGTGGTTACAAACCTGGTCGTTTCAGTTTTAATGTGGTTGGTGGTCGATGTGAAACCTGTAAAGGTGGTGGTTTGCGCGTTATTGAAATGAATTTCCTTCCAGATGTGTATGTAGAATGTGAAACCTGTCAGGCAAAACGATTTAATAGAGAAACACTCGAAATTCGTTATAAAGGTAAAAGCATTAGCGATGTTTTGAATATGACCATTAATGAAGCGGTTGGTTTTTTTGAACATATTCCAAAAATAT
>DATGBV010000087.1:0-5249 GCA_035312485.1 Flavobacteriaceae bacterium
ATACAGCTTTGTTCTTTTTGTTTTATAAGTTGGTACAGCTGTTAAAACACAATCTTACATTGTTAACATGGCTGGCTTTTGGGTTTCGAGCTATTTTTATTCTGGCCATACCTAACTTGTCACAAGATTTTTACCGCTTTATTTGGGATGGCAGACTTATTTTGGAAGGTATAAATCCTTATCTCTTTACTCCAGAATCTTTTATTGTAAAAGGTGAATTCCCAATCGTACAAGCTCAAGAATTGTACAATGGTATGGGAACTTTAAATGGGAGTCACTTTACCAATTATCCTCCTTTAAACCAATTGTTTTTTGTGGTTGCAGGTTTGTTTGCTGGTCAGAGTATTTTAGGTTCGATAGTTGTGATGCGATTGCTTATTATTGCTGCCGATTTTGGCACGCTTTATTTTGGTAAAAAGCTTCTGTTAAAACTGGATCTACCAGTTTATCATATATTCTGGTACATGCTCAATCCATTTATCATTATAGAATTGACTGGTAATCTTCACTTTGAAGGTGTTATGATTTTCTTTTTAATCTGGAGTATGTACTTGCTTCATATTGGTAAATGGCAATGGAGTGCCGTGGTTTTGGCCTTGTCTATTTCGGTAAAATTAATACCATTGCTTTTTTTGCCTGTTTTTTATGTTTGGTTTAGGAGACAAAACGTCATTGCGATTTCGAATATTCGGAAGAAGCAATCTGTGCAAAAGGATGAGATTGCCATATTTCGACAAGGCTCAATACAAGCTGAACAAACTCCTCGCAATGACATAAACAAAATGTCGAGATTGCTAGGTTTTTATGGCATTGTCACTATAATTCTTCTAATTTTATTCCTTCCATTTTATTCATCGGAATTTATAGTTCATTTCACGAAAACAACGGCATTATGGTTTACCAGTTTTGAATTTAATGCCAGTATTTTTTATATAACCAGAGCTATTGGTTATTGGTTTGTAGACTTTAATATTATTGGTTATTATGGATGGTTTATAGCTCTTTTTATACCTATTGTTATACTCTATTTAATCTATAAACGACAACATAAATCCAAGACAAAAGATCTTATTATTACTATGTTGTTCGTTTTAAGTTTGTATTATTTTACTGCAACTACTGTACATCCTTGGTATATAGCAACCTTATTAATTTTGAGCATTTTTACACGCTACAAATTTGTATTGGTGTGGAGTTTTGTAGTGATGTTAAGTTATGTAGCCTACACACACACTAATTATACAGAAAATCTATGGCTAGTTGCTCTGGAATATATTTTGGTATATGGTGTTTTTATCTGGGAAGTTCTAATACAAAAGCCAACTCAAAAAGAGCTGGCTTAACTGTATTTTTTTAATTCAATTTTTCTAAACCTACAATGGTATATGTTTCAATATCTTCTTCATAACCATCTTCATCTTTAACAGTCTCTATGGTTGTTTGGTAAGTTACCAAAAACCTTACGCCTACCAATGTGCTAGCATCTAGATCGAATGTACTTAATAATTTTTCATCAATTTCTTGAAATGTCATCATATACTCATTGTCATCTTCATCAGCACCAATAAAATTGTAACCATAAGATTCATGCTCATCAAAAGTGCCTTCAAAAACATCGGTGTCTTGAGCAAAGGAATTCATTGAATTTAATAGGAATAATGGCATCATTAAAAAACCTACTATATATGTTAATCTTGTTTTCATTTGAATAAAATTAAAGTGTTGAAATTTGTTTTTTGCTTCGGAATTTAGCCACTTCAAGTCCGACAACAGCTTTTAGTAATTTCAATAATGATGAATTACACGTGGTTTTAAAATGTAGAATTTCTATGTTGTAATTTTATTATTTGAATTTTAAAATTAAAAAGATGATAATCCATTATATGCTAAACATATCATCTGGGTTTTTAAAGCTCTTAAACTCAATCATATAATTGTTTGGGTCTTTCATGAAAAAGGAGGAATGTTCGCCAGTTCTATCTTTTAAAAAGGTAGCTTTGGTTACTAAATTCATATTTTTTGCTTTTAGCTTGGCATATATTTTTCGCCAAGTAACATCATCTACTATAACTCCAAAATGGAATGATGGCAAAATCTTACCTTCAAACACATAATTTGGATTGTTGAAATCGAACTTTCCTGCTTTGGTAAATGTAATTTGGTGATTGAACAGATTAATGTCTGTCCAATTTTGCGCATGTCTTGCAGAAGTTGCGCCAATGTTCAAATAAAAAGCTTTGGTAGCTTCGATATCCAAACATGGTAACGAAAGGTGGAATGAGGTGTTCATAACATAATATTAGAGGAGTTTTAAACTTTCAATTCTATAAATTACTAGGTCTTCTTCAGTATCTTCAATAACTTCCGAAAACGTTAAAGAAAATGTCTGATCGATGTAAGAAGCATCACTCTTTAAATTGTATTTATAAAGAGCTTTTGGGTGAATTTCTTCAAAAACCATATCTTCTCCGGTTTCAAATAAGAACGTGTAATAACCGTTCTTGTAAGACTTAAAAACAGCTGTTATCATGATATTATTTAATAATTAATCCATATCGTCATCGTCTGAATCTTCTTCGGCTTTGACTTCGTCAAAATCAACATCAGAAGTATCTTCATCCAAATCATCATCTGTATCTTCATCACTGAAGTCTTCCATGGCCTTTACAAGTCGTACACCAACTTTCACAAGATAAATGGTGTCTTCGGTTTTAACTTCTACAGCTTCAACAACTTCGTTTTTTGCATTTCTAAAAGATATAATATCTTCATCATCATATCCATCAGGAAATTTTTCAACCAGAAGATTTAAAATATCTTCGTTTAATTTTTGATAATCAACAATTACTCTTCGCATCTTTAAAAATAATTATAAATGTAGTAAATAAGCAAATATTAATGGTGCAACAATTGTTGCATCGCTTTCAATAACAAATTTTGGTGTATTTATGTCTAATTTTCCCCAAGTTATTTTTTCGTTGGGTACAGCGCCAGAATACGAACCATAACTTGTGGTAGAGTCACTTATCTGGCAGAAATAGCTCCAGAAAGGCGTGTCTGTTCTTTCCATATCTTGATATAACATTGGTACTACGCATATTGGAAAATCACCAGCTATGCCTCCACCAATCTGAAAAAATCCGATGCCTTTGCTTGAATTATCTGTGTACCAATCTGCAAGAAATGTCATATACTCAATACCAGATTTCATGGTGCTCGCTTTAAGTTCTCCTTTTAAGACATAACTTGCAAAAATGTTTCCCATTGTACTGTCTTCCCATCCAGGAACTACAATTGGCAGGTTTTTTTCCGCTGCTGCATACATCCAAGAATCTTTTAAATCGATCTCGTAATATTCTTCCAACACTCCAGAAAGCAACATTTTATACATAAACTCATGTGGAAAATAACGTTCTCCATTAGCTTCAGCGTCTTTCCAGATTTTATGAATGTGTTTTTGCAAGCGTCTGAAAGCTTCATGTTCTGGAATACACGTATCCGTAACTCTATTTAATCCTTTTTCCAGTAAATCCCATTCTTGCTGTGGTGTTAAATCACGGTAATTTGGTACACGCTCATAATGCGAATGTGCTACCAGGTTCATAATATCTTCTTCAAGGTTTGCTCCTGTGCATGAAATAATATGTACTTTATCTTGGCGGATCATTTCGGCAAAAATCTTTCCTATTTCGGCTGTACTCATGGCTCCAGCAAGTGAAACCAACATCTTTGAACCAGAATTCAATTGCTCTTCATAAGCTTTTGCTGCATCAACTACAGTAGCTGCATTAAAATGCAAATAGTATTTTTCTATAAAATTTGAAATTGGGCCTTTAGTATTCATGGTCTTCAAATTTTAAATTCGTGTTCTTTTTTTCTTGAATTTCAAACATATTATCATAAATATCGTCTGCTGCATCATCTTGAAACTTATAACTTAACATTTTGTAATACAGTTTTGCCGCAAGAAAATCTGAAGATTTATCTTTTGTATTCGGACAAAGTTCAACAATGTCAAATCCTACCACATTTTTCTCTGAAAAGACTTTGTTTAAGAATTCTAAAGTTTCATACCAGAAAAGACCACCTGGTTCAGGAGTTCCAGTGCTTGGCATTATTGAAGGATCTAAAGCATCTAGATCGAAGGTTATAAAAACGTTCTCTGTCATTTGATCAATTGCGCTATCCATCCAAGTATCATCTATTGCCATTTCGTGAGCAAAGTAAACTTTGTCTTCATCCATTACAGTTTTCTCCATGATATCCATAGAACGGATACCAACCTGAATTAAATTGGTGGTTTGAGATGCCTCATAAACTGCACATGCATGATTGCATTTCGAGCCTTGATAACTTTCTCTTAAATCTGCATGTGCATCAATTTGCAAAACGGTGAGGTTATTAAAGCATTCGTTGAAAGCCCTTATGCTTCCTATAGAAATTGAATGCTCTCCTCCAAATAATGTTACAAACTTGTTGCGTTTAATATATTTTTTTGTGATTTTATGTACTTCATCTACTACATTTTCTGGAGAAGAATTTTCAGTAATGGGTTGAGTAAGAAACACGCCTTGTTTATAGACTTCTGTTTCTGTTTCTATATCATAAAGTTCCATATTTTCTGAAGCCTTTAAAAAAGCTTCTGGACCTTGGTCTGCACCTTTTTGCCAAGTGCTTGTACCATCATAAGGCACAGGAATTAATACAATTTTTGCTTGCTCTAATTTTGAATATTCTTCAGAAATTCCAGCATACGTTTTTGTGTTCATTAGAGTAAATTAATAGTATCTTTAATTGTTAATTTTGAATGCGTGTCTACAGACTGATTTTCTTTTTCATAACCTAATAGCTTAAGAAAGTCATGACTTGTTTGTTGCTCACTGAATAGTTTTGTTGTTAAGTTTCCGTCTTCGTCTCTATCAATCAGTATGTGTTTAGGGGAAGGAATCAAACAGTGTTGCAAACCGCCAAAACCTCCTATAGTTTCTTGATAAGCGCCAATGTTGAAAAACCCAATGTATAAAGGTTTTTCTTTTGTGTATTTTGGTAAATAGATAGCGTTCATATGCTGTTCGCTATTATAATAATCATCGCTATCACAGGTTAAACCACCAAGTAAAACACGTTCGTAAGTATCATTCCAACGGTTTATTGGAAGCATAATGAATCGTTTATTAATTGCCCAAGTATCTGGCAAGGTTGTAATAAAAGATGAATTGATCATGTTCCACTTTTCACGATCATTTTGT
>DATGBV010000088.1:0-6653 GCA_035312485.1 Flavobacteriaceae bacterium
GCTTGTCTAAATCTGTGAGTAATCGTTCTTTTTGTAAACCTGCACCAAAGTTAAAATCAAGATAGTGTAGTTTTTTTTGCAGAAAGTCATTAACATTATAATTATACGCAATGGCATAATCCTTTCCACTTAATAAATCACCAAATAAATATTCAGTTTTAGAAGATATCTCTCGTCGAATTTTTGTAATAAACCAAATTAATTGACTTGAGCTTAAGTTAGTTTTTACTAATGATAATTTCTCGTCATTCAAATATTTTATTTTGTCCCAAAATAAATATTCGCTTTCAATTTTTTTTGCAGTATTTGAGACAACAGATATGGAATTAGATAAGATTATCTTTAGAGCTGAATTACTTAATTCTTTTGTTATTTCAATTTCTGGTGCTTTCTCAATCATAACCTATTAATATTTCCTAATTTTTCAAAAATTTACAAATACCATCAAATATACAAAATATATCAATATTTCCTAATTTTTTAAAAATTTACAAATAATTGCATAAATAAAACTTCTGGCTTCGTACTTCAAACTTCTATCTTTATTAATTATATTTGCACTTTAGAATTAATCTAAATTAATATTTCTGATTTTAAATGAAACTCAACAAACAAGATATATTAAAGGCTCTTGAAACCATTTCAGCACCTGGAGACGGTCAGAACATGGTAGAAAGTGGTTCTGTTAAAAATGTTATGACATTTGGTGATGAAGTGATAGTGGATATTACCATTAAAAACCCGAGTTTACAGGCAAAAAAACGTACAGAAGTAGATATCATGAAAACCATTCATGATAAAGTTTACGAAAAGGCGAAGATTACTGTCAATGTAAAAGTAGATGCTCCATCAAAACCAAAACCAAATGTGATTAAAGGGAAGCCAATTCCTGGAATTCAAAATATTGTTGCAGTGGCTTCGGGTAAAGGAGGCGTTGGTAAATCTACGGTGACTGCAAATCTTGCTGTTTCGTTGGCAAAAATGGGATTTAAAGTAGGTATTTTAGATGCTGATATTTATGGTCCATCCATTCCAATAATGTTTGATGTAGAAAACGAAAAACCTTTAGCCATAAATATTGAAGGAAAATCTAAAATGAAACCTATAGAAAATCATGGCGTTAAAATATTGTCTATTGGTTTTTTTACAAAGCCAGACCAAGCAGTAGTTTGGCGAGGTCCCATGGCTTCAAAAGCATTGAACCAGATGATATTTGATGCACATTGGGGCGAATTGGATTTTATGTTAATTGATTTGCCTCCAGGTACAGGAGATATTCATTTAAGCATTATGCAATCATTACCTATTACAGGAGCTGTGGTTGTAAGCACACCTCAAAATGTTGCTTTAGCTGATGCAAAAAAAGGCGTAGCTATGTTTCAGCAGGACAGTATTAGTGTTCCAGTATTAGGAATCATAGAGAATATGGCTTATTTTACACCAGAAGAGTTGCCAGAAAATAAATATTATATTTTTGGTAAAGAAGGAGCAAAAAATCTTGCAGAAGATTTGAACGTGAATTTCTTGGGCGAAATACCTTTAGTACAAAGTATAAGAGAAGCAGGAGATGTAGGTCGACCAGCAGCATTGCAAACGGCAACAGTTTTAGAACAAGCTTTTGAAAAACTAACGCAAAATGTTGTTCAAGAAGTTGTAAGACGAAATGAAGATTTACCACCTACTGAAGCAATAAAAATTACAACGATGGCTGGATGTTCGGCGATAAAAAAACAATAGATGACTACTGAAGAACTAAAATTGAATATTGAGAAAGCTTTGGATGAAATTCGCCCTTTTTTAGAAAGTGATGGAGGTAATATTTCATTGGTTTCAATTGAAGACAATAAGCTTGTAAAAGTACAACTTGAGGGTGCTTGTGTTGGTTGTAGTGTCAATCAAATGACTCTGAAATCTGGTGTAGAAATGACCATCAAAAAATACGCTCCTCAAATAGAGAAAGTCATAAACATTGAATAATCAGATAGAAATTTATTGTTCAAATGATTTTTTCACGTCTTAAAAATGTATCTAGATTGTCTGCAATGTTAAAACAACTACTAACTTTTGACACCTCATTACAATAAACATTATCAGTATTGTAAGATTTACATTCAAAATCTGAAAAGTCTAATTGTTTAAAGTTTTTGTTAATTTTTACACATTCATCATATAGACTTTTTATTGTTTTAAGATTGTCTGTCTCAATTCCTCTTTTTAAGAGATATCCTTTAAGAAAGTTCTCAATAGCATGTTGAGAATTTTTACAGACAGAATATGAAACAATATCTTCTTCAGGTCTATAAAGCTCTTTGTTTGCTGCATTTAATTTATCAACAGCTTCTTCAAATAGTTTTTTTGCTTTAGTTTCCATTGTGATTTTATTTAAAGGTTATAATCATAAAAGCAAAACACCTGTTTCCGTTTTGAAAACAGATGTTTTTAAATGATCAATTTACATATTTCTATAAAGTTCCAAACGTTCCCATTTAGTATCAACTTCTTCTTGTGCTTGTTTAAGTAAAGCCTCTCCTAATTTAGCATCCTTTTTAGCTACCCTGGAAAAACGGGTTTCGTTATACATAAAATCAGATAATGGTAAACTCGGCTCTTTTGAATCCAACTTGAATCGTTTCCCTTTTGGTTTTGATGGATTGAATCTAAAGAGTGGCCAATAGCCTGTTTCTACTGCTTTTTCTTGTTGTAAGGCTCCATCTTTTAAATCGTATCCATGTTCACCACAATGAGAATAGGCAATGATTATAGATGGTCCTGGATAAGCAGCAGCTTCTTCAATTGCTTTCAGTGTTTGTAAATCTTTTGCACCAATTGCAACTTGCGCAACATAAACATTTTCATACGAAATTGCCTGCAATGCCAAACTTTTCTTGCTTGTTCTTTTACCCGAAACAGAAAATTTAGCACTTGCTCCTAATGGTGTTGCTTTGGAGGTTTGGCCGCCAGTATTAGAATATACTTCAGTATCCAAAACCATGATATTAATATCTTCTCCTGATGCTAGTGCATGATCTAATCCGCCATAACCAATGTCATAAGCCCAACCATCACCTCCTAAAATCCACACTGATTTTTTTCTTAAATATTCTGCTAATTGCATTAGTTTAACTGCGCTGTCATCATTGTCAAGTGTTTTTAGAGTCAGCATTAAACTATCAATATCATCTATTTTTTGCGCCTTTTGAGTTTCAGTTTCTTCAGGATTATTTAAAATGGAATCCACAATTTCACTTCCAACAAAAAATTCAAGTGATTTCAACAAATCAATTGCTATTTCCTGTTTTTTTGAAAGGGCTAATTTCATTCCCAATCCAAACTCAGCATTATCTTCAAATAGTGAATTTGCCCACGCCGGACCTCTGCCAAACTCATTTGTTTTATAAGGTGTAGTAGGTAAGTTTCCACCATAAATTGAAGAACATCCAGTTGCGTTTGCTATTAAAATACTGTCTCCAAATAATTGTGTTAATAATTTAATATAAGGCGTTTCACCACAGCCAGAGCAAGCACCAGAGAACTCAAATAACGGTTCAAGGAATTGAGATCCCTTTACATTAGTTATCTGTAATGCTTTTCTATCATAATTAGAAAGATTTACAAAATAATCCCAATTAATGTTTTCTTGTGCTTCAACATCAAGTTTTTTTCTCATGTTAATCGATTTGAAGTCTTCAATTTCTTTACTTATTGCAGGACAAACGGCAACGCAAAGATCACATCCTGTACAATCCTCTGGTGAAACTTGTAGCACATAAGACTCTGCTTCACTAATAAAAGGTCTTCCTTTAGCTGGAACAGCCTTTAAGGAAGCAGGTGCATTAGCTAATTCTGTATTTGGTACTACTTTGGCACGTATCGCAGCATGAGGACAAATTGCAATACACTTATTACATTGTGTGCATAAATTTTCGTCATCCCAAACAGGTATGAAGTCTGCTATACCACGTTTTTCAAATTGTGTAGTCCCTGTTGGAAATGTGCCATCTACTGGAAAAGCACTTACAGGAAGTTCATCACCTTTTCCTGCTAATATTTTCCCCAGAATTTCTTTTACAAAAGGATCATTAGCACCATTCATCATTGTTTTCAAAGGTCTATCGTTTGTTATATTTTTTGGGTAATTCACTTTTTGCAGATTCTCTAATGAAGCGTCAACTGCATTGAAATTCATTTGTACAATTTTGTCACCTTTGTGTGAGTAAGACTTTACAATTGCATCCTTAATTTTTTTAATAGCTTCTTCTCTTGGTAAAACACCAGAAATAGCAAAGAAACAAGTTTGTAATACGGTATTTGTTCTTTTACCCAGATTTGCTTTATGGGCAACTTTGGTTGCATCTATTACGTAAAAGTGCAATTCATTTTCTAAAATTTCTTCTTGCATTTTTTTAGGTAGTTCATCCCATATTTCCTTATTGGAATAAGGTGCATTTAGTAAAAATGTTCCTCCTTTTTTAATGTTTTTTAGAATATCGTATTTTTCTATAAAATTAAACTGATGGCATGCAATAAAATCAGCTTTATGAATTAGATAGGTTGAATAAATTGGTTTAGGACCAAAACGCAAATGAGATACCGTTTGTGCTCCAGCTTTTTTAGAATCATATACAAAATAACCTTGAACATAGTTGTCTGTAGTTTTACCAATAATTTTGATAGAGTTTTTATTGGCTCCAACCGTACCATCAGAACCTAAACCATAAAACATGCAATTAAATGTAGATTTAATAGTTTCCAATCGTTCACCAACAGTTAAACTTTTATGAGATACATCATCATTAATGCCAATTGTAAAATGATTTTTTGACTTTTCTTTATCTAATTCATCATAAATTGCTTTTACCATGGCAGGATCAAATTCTTTTGAAGACAAACCATAACGACCACCTATTATTTTTGGTTGATTTCTATCACTTTCTGCATAAGCAGTTACAATATCTAAATAAAGAGGTTCGCCAATACTTCCTGGCTCTTTTGTCCTGTCTAATACAGCAATTTTTTGAACTGTTTGTGGAATACTTTCAACAAGGTGATTAATTGAGAAAGGTCTGAATAGACGTACTATAATTGCTCCAACTTTCTCACCATTTTTAACCATAGTGTCTACAGCTTCCATTACAGGACCTTGACCAGACCCCATTATAATTATTATTTTTTCAGCTTTTGGATGACCCACATAGTCAAATAAATTGTATTGTCTTCCTGTATGTTTGTAAAAATCATCCATGGCTTTCTGGACTATTTCAGGTACGTTTTCAAAATATAAATTAGCTGCTTCTCTAGCTTGAAAGAAAACATCTGGATTTTGAGATGTTCCTCTTACTACAGGATGATCAGGATCTAAAGACCTTTTTTTATGGGCCATTATCTTATCTTCTGGCATCATAGCCTTGATAACATCTTCTGGTATTTCATCGATTTTTGAAATTTCATGCGATGTTCTAAATCCGTCAAAAATATTTAAAAAAGGGATTCTTGCTCGTAAAGTTGCAACTTGTGAAATTAGGGCAAAATCATGTGCTTCTTGTACAGAACCTCCAAATAGCATTGCAAATCCGGTTTGTCTAGCTGCCATAACATCAGAATGGTCTCCGAAAATTGAAAGGGCATGAGTCGCAACAGTTCTTGCAGCTACATGAATAACAGTTGGCAGCAATTCCCCTGCTATTTTATACATATTAGGAACCATAAGCAATAAGCCTTGAGATGCAGTAAATGTTGTTGTTAATGCACCTGCTTGCAAGGAGCCATGAACAGCTCCAGCAGCACCACCTTCACTCTGCATCTCAACAATTCTGGGGATATTACCCCATATATTCTTTTCATTATTTGAGCTAAAAACATCTACATGTTCACCCATTGGAGAGGCAGGAGTAATTGGGTAAATAGCACATACTTCATTTGTTTTATGAGCTACTCTAGCTACAGCTTCATTTGCGTCGCAAATTAACTTTTGGAATTCTTTTTTCATGATACCATGTATTTAATTATTTCAAACTTTTTAAAAAGTTCTATGAAAATAATGATTGTACTCTGAAAATTTTATGACTTATATCAGTTTACAAAAAGAGTCTTATAATATCTAACGGATAATTTTAAATTAAAAAGAATATAAAACACCCCTAATATGTATCATATTAGGGGTGTTTTAACTTAATTAATCTAAATTAAGTAATAATTTGATTCACGTAAATACATAAAAAGCTTATTTACTCACCATGCATCCAAGCTTTTTTCTCCAGCAGAAATTCTTCTGTTTCTACATTATTTTCATCTGGTACACAACAATCTACTGGACAAACAGATGCACATTGAGGCTCATCATGAAAACCTTTGCATTCTGTACATTTTTCTGGTACTATAAAATAAAATTCATCTGATATTGGATCATTTTCTGCATCAGTATCAACCTCTCCTCCATTAGGGAGTGTAACAACACCGCTTAATGCTGTCTCGTCAGAATATGCCCATTCTTGATCAGGTTCATAAATTGCATTATTTGGACACTCAGACACACAAGCATCACAATTTATACATTCGTCGGTTATTATAATCGCCATAATTTAACTATTTTTAGAAAAGTAAATATTTGTAAAAGTATATTTCATTTCGCAATATAAAGGTGATAAAAATCATAT
>DATGBV010000089.1:0-11048 GCA_035312485.1 Flavobacteriaceae bacterium
ATTATTCAGAAGTAATGAAAGTAGCAGTTTTAGATATAAACGGAAAAGACACAGGTAGAAAGGCAGACCTTTCTAACAATGTGTTTGCTATTGAGCCTAACAATCATGCTGTCTATTTAGATGTTAAACAATATTTAGCAAATCAAAGACAAGGGACTCATAAAGCTAAAGAGCGTGCTGAAATTACGGGAAGTACACGTAAGATTAAAAAACAAAAAGGTACTGGTACAGCAAGGGCTGGTAGTATCAAATCAGGTATTTTTAAAGGAGGTGGTCGTATGTTTGGTCCAAGACCTAGAAATTATGGTTTTAAGCTGAACAAAAATGTGAAACGATTAGCACGTAAATCTGCCTTATCAATTAAGGCAAATGAAAAGGCTATAACAGTTTTGGAAGACTTCAATTTTGATGCTCCCAAAACCAAAAACTTTACCGCAGTTTTAAAAGCTTTAGACCTAGAAAACAAAAAATCTTTGTTTGTGTTGGGCGGCTCAAATAATAATGTATATTTGTCATCGCGCAATTTAAAGAGCTCCGAAGTTATAACTAATTCAGAATTAAGTACTTATAAAATTATGAATGCTAATCGAGTTATACTTTTAGAGAGCTCACTAGAAGAAATTGAAACGAATTTAAGTAAATAAGAAAACATGGATATCTTAATTAAACCTATAATCACAGAAAAAGCGACAGCAGATAGCGAGTTAAGAAACTGCTATACGTTTGCTGTGAACACAAAGGCGAACAAGGTAGAAATTAAAAAAGCGGTTGAAGCTGCTTATGGTGTTTCTGTTGAAAAAGTTCGTACTATAAATGTCCGTCCAGATAGAAGAACCCGTTACACAAAAACAGGTATTCAACATGGTAAAACAAATGCAATTAAAAAAGCAATTGTACAACTGGCGGAAGGTGAAATGATTGATTTATATGCTAATATGTAATTAGACAACAATGTCAGTAAGAAAATTAAAACCAATCACACCAGGACAGCGATTTAGAGTAGTAAATGGATTTGACGCCATAACTACTGATAAGCCGGAGAAAAGTTTATTAGCTCCGAAAAAAAGGTCTGGTGGTAGAAACAGTCAAGGAAAAATGACCATGCGCTATAAAGGCGGAGGTCATAAGAAAAAGTATCGTATTATTGATTTTAAACGTAATAAGCCTGGAATTCCAGCTGAAGTAAAATCAATAGAATATGATCCAAACAGAACCGCTTTTATCGCTTTATTGAATTATCAAGATGGCGAAAAAAGATACATCATTGCTCAAAATGGTTTGCAAGTAGGTCAAACAGTTGTTTCTGGGGACACTAGCGTAGCTCCAGAAATTGGTAACGCAATGCCGTTAAGTCAAATTCCATTAGGAACCATTATTTCTTGTGTAGAATTAAGACCAGGACAAGGAGCTATTATGGCTCGAAGTGCTGGTGCATTTGCTCAATTAATGGCAAGGGATGGAAAATTTGCTACAATCAAATTACCTTCTGGAGAAACAAGATTGATTCTTTCAACTTGTTTGGCAACAATAGGAGTTGTTTCAAATTCTGACCATCAATTATTAGTATCTGGTAAAGCAGGTAGGAGTAGATGGTTAGGTAGAAGGCCTCGTACCAGACCTGTGGTTATGAACCCAGTAGATCATCCAATGGGTGGTGGCGAAGGTAAATCTTCAGGTGGACATCCACGTTCTAGAAATGGTATACCTGCTAAAGGTTATAGAACCCGTTCTAAAACAAATGCGAGTAATAAATATATTGTAGAACGTAGAAAGAAATAATAAGCCATGTCAAGATCATTAAAAAAAGGACCTTACGTTCATTATAAATTAGAAAGAAAAGTTTCTGCAAATGTTGAAGCAAATAAGAAGACAGTTATTAAAACTTGGTCTAGAGCTTCAATGATTACACCGGATTTTGTTGGTCAAACAATTGCAGTTCATAACGGTCGTCAATTTGTTCCTGTTTATATTACAGAGAACATGGTTGGTCATAAGTTAGGAGAATTTTCACCAACAAGATCTTTTAGAGGTCATGCAGGTGCCAAAAATAAAGGTAAAAAGTAGTAAGCTATGGGAAGTCGTAAAAAACAAATGGCAGACGCTATTAAGGAAGGAAAAAAGCATGTAGCTTTTGCAAAGCTTAATAATTGTCCTACATCACCAAGAAAAATGCGTTTAGTAGCCGATCTTGTAAGAGGCGAAAAAGTAGAAAATGCACTTAATATCTTAAAGTTCAATCAGAAGGAGGCGTCAGGTCGTTTAGAAAAATTGCTTTTGTCAGCTATAGCTAATTGGCAAGCAAAAAATGAAGATGCCGATGTTGAATCAGCAGAATTATTTGTAAAAGAGATTAGAGTAGATGGAGGATCAATGTTAAAAAGATTGCGTCCAGCACCTCAAGGTCGTGCACATAGAATCAGAAAACGTTCTAACCATGTAACATTGGTTGTAGGAGCTAACAATAACACACAAGCTTAAATAGAGTATGGGACAAAAGACAAATCCAATCGGAAATCGCTTAGGAATTATCAGAGGATGGGAATCTAACTGGTACGGAGGAAACGATTATGGTGATAAACTTGCCGAAGACGATAAGATTAGAAAATACGTTCACGCGCGTTTATCTAAAGCTAGTGTAAGTAGGGTAATTATTGAAAGAACTTTAAAGCTTGTAACCGTTACTATCACAACGGCTCGTCCAGGTATCATTATTGGTAAAGGAGGTCAAGAGGTAGACAAGTTAAAAGAAGAACTTAAGAAAATTACCGGAAAAGAAGTTCAGATTAACATCTTTGAAATTAAAAGACCTGAACTTGACGCATTTTTAGTGGCATCAAGTATTGCTCGTCAAATAGAAAATCGTATTTCTTATAGACGTGCAATAAAAATGGCAATTGCTGCTACAATGAGAATGAATGCTGAAGGGATCAAAGTTCAAATTAGTGGTCGTTTAAACGGAGCTGAAATGGCACGTAACGAGCATTATAAAGAAGGACGGATTCCTTTATCAACTTTTAGAGCCGATATTGATTATGCATTGGTTGAAGCACATACTACTTACGGTAGATTAGGTGTAAAAGTGTGGATCATGAAAGGTGAAGTATATGGTAAAAGAGAACTTTCTCCGCTTGTTGGATTATCTAAAAAGCAAGGAAAAGGTGGACGAGGTGGAAATAGAGATAACAAATCACGTCGTAGAAAGTAATTTTTTAAAGTAGAGAAAAATGTTACAGCCAAAAAGAACAAAATTTCGTAAAATGCAAAAAGGCCGTATGAAAGGCAATGCCGGAAGAGGCAATCAGCTTTCAAGCGGAACTTTTGGAATAAAGTCACTAGACTCAAATTTTTTAACATCACGTCAAATAGAAGCAGCTCGTATTGCAGCTACACGTTACATGAAAAGAGAAGGGCAACTTTGGATTAAAATTTTTCCAGATAAGCCAATAACTAAAAAACCTCTTGAAGTACGAATGGGTAAAGGTAAAGGTGCTGTAGAATATTGGGTAGCTGTGGTAAAACCAGGAAGAGTACTTTTTGAAGTAGGAGGAGTTACATTAGAAACTGCTAAAGAGGCTTTACGTCTTGCTGCACAAAAATTACCTGTTAAAACAAAATTTGTAATTGCTAGAGATTACGAAGCATAATTTATTTGATATTATGAAACAATCAGAAATTAAAGAATTATCTACAGCCGAATTACAGGAAAGACTTGGTGAGACCAAAAAAAGTTATACAGACTTAAAGATGGCTCATGCAATATCGCCTTTAGAAAACCCTATTCAGTTACAAGGTATGAGACGTACAGTAGCAAGAATTGCAACTGAATTAACAAAAAGAGAATTACAATAATTCTGCTGAAAAGATGGAAACAAGAAATTTAAGAAAAGAACGTATAGGAGTAGTTACTAGCAACAAAATGCAAAAATCTATTGTTGTTGCAGAAGTAAAAAAAGTAAAACATCCTATGTATGGTAAGTTCGTGTTAAAAACAAAAAAATATGTTGCACACGACGAGACAAATGACTGCAACGAAGGAGATACTGTAAGAATCATGGAAACAAGACCTTTAAGTAAATCCAAATGTTGGAGATTAGTTGAAATAATTGAAAGAGCGAAGTAATTATGGTACAGACTGAATCAAGATTAAAAGTAGCTGATAACACTGGAGCAAAAGAAGTATTAACAATACGTGTTCTAGGAGGGACCAAAAGAAGATATGCTTCTGTAGGAGATAAAATTGTTGTATCTGTTAAGGATGCAACACCAAACGGAACTGTAAAAAAAGGTTCAGTTTCTACAGCAGTTGTAGTTCGTACTGTAAAAGAAGTGCGACGACCAGATGGATCTTACATTAGATTCGATGATAACGCTTGTGTCCTTTTAAACCCAACGGGCGAAATGAGAGGAACACGTGTTTTTGGTCCTGTTGCTAGAGAACTTCGTGATAAACAATTCATGAAAATTGTATCATTAGCACCTGAAGTGCTTTAATGAAATTATAAGAGATGACAAAGCTTAAAATAAAATCAGGAGATACAGTAAAAGTAATTGCTGGAGACCATAAAGGTTCAGAAGGTAAAGTACTTCGTATAGTAAAAGATAAAAACAAAGCGATCGTTGAGGGTGTAAACATGGTTAAGAAACATACTAAACCAAGTGCACAAAACCCACAAGGAGGTATCGTAGAGAAAGAAGCTGCTATTCATATTTCAAACTTATCGTTGTTAACTTCAAAAGGAGAAGCGACCAGAGTTGGATATAGGATGGAAGGCGACAAGAAAGTAAGATTTTCAGTAAAATCTAATGAAGTAATATAGTTATGGCATATTCACCTAGACTTAAAGAAGAATTTAAAAGCAGAGTAATTGCTGCCCTAACCGAAGAGTTTGGTTATAAGAATGTAATGCAAGTACCTAAACTTCAAAAGATAGTAATATCTAAAGGAGTTGGAGCTGCTGTTGCAGATAAGAAGTTAATCGACCACGCTGTTGAAGAATTAACTACAATATCTGGACAAAGAGCTATTGCTACAATATCTAAAAAGGATGTTGCATCATTTAAATTACGTAAAGGTATGCCGATAGGCGCCAAAGTAACTTTACGTGGAGAGAGAATGTATGAGTTTTTAGATCGTTTAATTACTTCTGCATTACCACGAGTAAGAGATTTTAATGGAGTTAGAGCAACAGGTTTTGACGGAAGAGGTAATTACAATTTAGGAATTACAGAACAAATTATCTTCCCAGAGATAAACATTGATAAAGTAAACAAAATCTCTGGAATGGATATCACATTTGTAACAACGGCAAATACTGATAAAGAAGCAAAATCATTATTAACAGAATTAGGATTACCTTTTCAAAAGAATTAAGATATGGCTAAAGAATCAATGAAAGCCCGTGAGGTAAAAAGAGCAAAGACAGTAGCAAAATATGCTGAAAAACGTAAAGCTTTAAAAGAAGCTGGAGATTATGAAGCATTGCAAAAGTTACCAAGAAATGCTTCTCCAGTTCGTATGCATAATAGATGCAAACTAACAGGAAGACCAAAAGGGTATATTAGAAATTTTGGTATTTCGCGTGTAATATTCAGAGAGATGGCCAACAAAGGTTTAATCCCTGGAGTTAAAAAAGCAAGTTGGTAAAATTATAAATTGGTTTCAGGTTCGGTATTAAAACCGAAAACCAAAACCGCAAATTAATATATATGAATACAGATCCAATATCAGATTATCTAACAAGAATTAGAAATGCAGTTCTTGCAAGCCATAGAGTGGTAGAGATACCTGCATCTAATCTTAAAAAAGATATCACAAAAATATTATTCGATCAAGGATATATTTTAAGTTACAAATTCGAAGATTCTACAGTACAAGGTATTATTAAAATAGCACTTAAGTACAACAAAGAAACCAAAGAATCTGTAATTAAAAAGATCGAACGAATTAGTAAACCTGGTTTACGTAAATATTCAGGTTCAAAAGATTTGCCTCGAGTTCTTAATGGTCTTGGTATAGCAATCGTTTCTACTTCTCATGGAGTAATGACTGTTAAGCAAGCCCAAAGAGAAAATGTAGGTGGAGAGGTTTTATGTTACGTCTACTAATTTTTTAAAAGGAAAGAGAAATGTCAAGAATAGGTAATAATCCAGTAGTAATTCCAGAAGGCGTTACAGTAGAAGTTAACGACAGCGTTGTTACAGTAAAAGGAAAATTAGGAGAATTAACTCAAAATTTTGATTCTGTAGAAATTAAAGTTGAAGACGGGAATGTTTTAGTAGCACGCTCTTCTGATACGAAAGATCAAAAAGCAAAACATGGTTTATATAGATCTTTAATGAATAACATGATTAAAGGAGTATCTAAAGGATGGACGAAAGAACTAGAGTTAGTTGGTGTAGGTTACAGAGCATCAAACCAAGGACAAAAATTAGATTTAGCTTTGGGGTTTTCACATAATATCGTTATGAATTTAGCTCCAGAAGTTAAAGTAGAAACGGTTTCAGAAAAAGGTAAAAATCCAGTCATCAAATTAACATCCCACGACAAACAATTAGTTGGTCAAGTAGCCGCTAAGATTAGAGGTTTCAGAAAACCAGAACCTTACAAAGGCAAAGGTATCAGGTTTGTTGGTGAAGAGATAAGAAGAAAAGCAGGTAAATCAGCATAATAAGTAAGTTATGGCATTAACAAAATATCAAAGAAGAATAAGAATTAAAAACAGAATACGAAAAGTAGTTTCTGGTTCAGAAGCAAGACCAAGATTATCTGTTTTTAGAAGTAACAAAGAGATTTATGCTCAAATTGTTGATGACGTTACTGGTAAAACTATCAGTGCTGCATCTTCAAGAGATAAAGATATTAGTTCAGCAAAAGGCAACAAAACAGAAATTGCAGCTTTAGTAGGTAAATCTATTGCAGAAAAAGCTTTAAAAGCAGGTGTGGAAACTATTGCTTTCGATAGAGGTGGATATTTATATCACGGAAGAGTAAAATCATTAGCCGAAGGCGCAAGAGAAGCAGGACTTAAATTTTAAGAAATTATGTATCAGAAATACAAAAGTGCAGAATTAGTAAAGCCAGGTGGATTAGAGCTTAAAGATCGTTTAGTTGGCGTACAAAGAGTTACCAAAGTAACTAAAGGTGGTAGAGCATTTGGTTTTTCAGCAATAGTTGTAGTTGGTGATGAAGCAGGTGTTGTTGGTCACGGTTTAGGAAAATCTAAAGATGTAGCAAGTGCAATAGCAAAAGCTGTTGAAGACGCTAAAAAGAATTTAGTTCGTATTCCTATCGTAAAAAAGACATTACCACATGAACAAAAAGGTAAATATGGTGGAGCAAGAGTAAATATTATTCCTGCAGCACCTGGTACAGGAGTTATTGCTGGTGGAGCTGTAAGAACAGTTCTTGAAGCCGTAGGTGTACATGATGTGTTATCTAAATCTCAAGGCTCTTCAAACCCTCATAATGTAGTAAAAGCAACTTTTGATGCTTTACTCCAATTAAGAGATGCAAAAACAATTGCAAGAGATAGAGGTGTGTCACTTGAAAAAGTTTTTAACGGTTAATATATAGAAGATGGCAAAGATTAAAGTAACAAAGGTTAAAAGCGCAATCAATCGTACTCAAAGACAAAAAAGAACTTTAGAAGCTCTTGGTCTTAAAAAGATTGGTCAAGTAGTAGAGCATGAAGCCACGCCTAATATTTTAGGAATGGTTAATAAAGTTTCACATTTAGTTTCTGTTGAAGAAACAAAATAATAATACTGAAAAATGGATTTAAGTAATTTAAAACCTGCAGAAGGTTCAGTTAAAAGTCAAGGTAAAAGAATAGGACGCGGACAAGGTTCTGGAAAAGGTGGTACTGCAACACGTGGACACAAAGGAGCAAAATCTCGTTCAGGGTATTCTAAAAAGATAGGATTTGAAGGTGGGCAAATGCCACTTCAAAGACGTGTGCCTAAATTTGGCTTTACAAACATTAACCGTAAAGAGTATCAAGGTATCAATTTAGACACGTTACAACAATTGGTTGATGACAAGAAAATAAAAGACACATTAGATATAGATACAATAATTTCTTTGAGATTAGCAGGAAAGAATGATCTGGTTAAGATTTTAGGTAGAGGAGAATTAAAATCAAAGTTAAAAGTATCAGCACATAAATTTACTGCTTCTGCAAAAGCTGCAATTGAAGCTGCAGGAGGTGAAGTAGTATCTTTATAAGACCATATTAGTATGAAATTCATAGAGACCTTAAAGAATGTTTGGAAAATAGAAGAATTAAGAAACAGAATACTTCTCACTCTTAGTTTACTTCTAGTTTATCGTTTTGGTGCACAGATTGTTTTGCCTGGTATTGATGCTGCCCAATTAGGTGGTTTGCAAGATAGCACTGATTCTGGTATACTTGGATTACTTAATGCATTTACTGGAGGAGCATTTGCTAATGCATCTGTATTTGCCCTAGGGATCATGCCATACATTTCTGCTTCTATTGTGGTTCAGTTAATGGGAATTGCTATTCCATATTTACAGAAACTACAAAAAGAAGGTGCTAGTGGTCAAAAGAAAATTAATCAAATTACACGTTGGTTAACAATAGCTATATGTTTGGTACAAGCACCAGGTTATTTAGCAAGTTTACCAGCTTTGGGAATACCTCAAAGTGCATTCTTATTGGGTCATGGAGGATTATTCTATTTTTCATCTGTAATAATATTGGTAACAGGTTGTATCTTCGCCATGTGGTTAGGAGAAAAAATTACTGATAAAGGAATTGGAAATGGTATCTCATTGTTAATTATGGTTGGTATTATTGCAACTATGCCTCAAGCATTTTTGCAAAATGCAGCCTCAAGACTTGAAGGTAATAATGTTATGCTGATTTTATTTGAACTGGTTATCTGGTTTACTATCATTTTAGCTTCTGTAATGTTGGTTATGGCCGTAAGAAGAATTGCTGTTCAATATGCAAGACGTACGGCTTCTGGAGGATATGAAAAAAATGTTTTTGGATCCAGACAATATATCCCGCTTAAGTTAAATGCATCAGGAGTTATGCCAATTATTTTTGCTCAAGCAATTATGATTGTTCCTGGTTTAATTGGTGGTGTTTCATTTTTGAAGGATACAACTGCAGGTGCATGGATACAAACAAACTATTCCGACCTTTTTGGCTTTTGGTATAATTTAACTGCTGGTCTATTGATTATTGTGTTTACATATTTTTATACAGCAATAACAGTTCCGACAAACAAAATAGCAGATGATTTAAAAAGAAGCGGTGGTTTTATTCCAGGAATTCGTCCTGGTTCTGAAACCTCAGAATATTTAGATAAGATAATGTCTCAAATTACATTGCCAGGTTCTATATTTTTAGCACTAATTGCTGTATTCCCAGCATTTATAGTCAAATTAATGAACGTGCAGCAAGGATGGGCATTATTTTTTGGAGGAACTTCACTATTAATTATGGTTGGAGTTGCAATAGATACTATTCAACAAATAAATTCTTATTTATTGAATAGACACTATGATGGCTTGATGAAAACAGGTAAAAATAGAAAAGCATCAGCTTAATATAAAATACTATGGCAAAACAAGCAGCAATAGAACAAGACGGAACAATTATAGAAGCACTATCAAATGCTATGTTTCGTGTTGAATTAGAAAATGGTCACATTGTGACCGCACATATCTCTGGTAAAATGCGTATGCATTACATTAAATTATTACCAGGAGACAAAGTAAAATTAGAAATGAGTCCTTACGATTTAACAAAGGCTCGAATAACTTATAGATACTAATACGATGAAAGTAAGAGCATCAGTTAAAAAAAGAAGTGCAGACTGTAAAATAGTCCGCAGAAAAGGTAGACTTTACGTAATTAATAAAAAGAATCCTAGATTCAAACAAAGACAAGGATAATTATGGCAAGAATTGCAGGTGTAGACATACCAAAACAAAAAAGAGGAGTAATAGCTTTAACTTATATCTATGGAATAGGTAAAAGTAGAGCACAAGAAATTTTAGCTACAGCTAAAGTTGACGAAGGCATTAAAGTTCAAGACTGGACAGATGATCAAATAGGTAGCATTCGTGAAGCCGTAGGTTCTTACACTATTGAAGGTGAACTACGTTCTGAAACTCAAATAAACATTAAGCGATTAATGGATATTGGTTGTTACAGAGGTATTCGTCATAGAGCTGGACTTCCTTTAAGAGGTCAGCGTACTAAAAACAACTCTAGAACAAGAAAAGGTAGAAGAAAAACTGTTGCTAACAAGAAAAAAGCAACTAAATAATAATTAGTAATATGGCAAAGTCAAGTACTAAAAAACGTAAAGTAATTGTAGATGCTATTGGAGAGGCTCATATTGCTGCTTCATTCAATAATATCATTATATCTCTAACCAATAAAAAAGGAGACGTAGTTTCATGGTCTTCTGCTGGTAAAATGGGCTTTAGAGGTTCTAAAAAGAATACACCTTACGCTGCTCAATTAGCTGCTGAAGATGCTGCTGCTGTAGCACTTGAGGCTGGATTGAAAAAAGTTAAAGTTTACGTTAAAGGTCCTGGTAATGGTAGAGAATCTGCTATGCGTTCTATCCATAACGCAGGTATTGAAGTAACAGAAATAATTGATGTTACACCATTACCACACAATGGATGCAGACCTCCAAAACGTAGAAGAGTATAATATTAATTAATAAACAAGTATCAACGAGAGAATAACGGTTATCGAAGGATAAGATTAAGACCTTAATTCATAATCACTCTCATAACTCAATTTTAAAAAATGGCAAGATATACTGGTCCTAAAACAAAAATAGCTCGAAAATTTGGCGAAGCTATTTATGGAGAAGATAAAGCTTTCGATAAAAGAAACTATCCTCCAGGTCAACACGGCAACAACAGACGTCGTGGTAAAAAATCTGAATATGCTATCCAATTAATGGAAAAGCAAAAGGCAAAATACACTTATGGTATTTTAGAGCGTCAATTCAGAAACATGTTTAAAAAAGCAACTGCAGCTCCTGGGATTACA
>DATGBV010000090.1:0-4384 GCA_035312485.1 Flavobacteriaceae bacterium
TTTCAACTATTTTCTGAATACTTATCTTTCCCTTGTTATGCATTTCAAGTATTGCAGGAAGCGCATGTTGTACCAATGGTCCACCTGAAGGCGCACTTGTATAAACGTTACTTTTTTCGGTTAGCGTATGTGGCGCATGGTCTGTTGCAATAACATCTATTCTATCATCTAATAACGCTTTCCATAACTGGTCTCTATCTTTAGATGTTTTAACTGCTGGATTCCACTTTATTAAAGTGCCTTTTCTCTCATAATCTTCATCCGAAAACCATAAATGGTGTATACAAACCTCCGCTGTTATTTTTTTATCCTTTAATGGTATTTTATTACTAAATAAGCTTGTTTCTTTTCCTGTAGAAAGATGAAATACATGCAATCTGGCTCCTGTTTTTTTTGCAAGTTCAATAGCTTTTGAAGACGATAAATAACACGCTTCTTCACTTCTAATTAGTGGATGATATTTAATTGGAATGTCATCACCAAATTCCTTTTTATACTTTTCAAGATTGTTTTTTATTGTTGTTTCATCTTCACAATGGACTGCAATTAATAATTCAGTATTGGAAAATATTTTTTCTAAAACCTTTGGATTATCAACCAACATATTACCAGTTGATGAACCTAAAAATAATTTTAGTGCAGCGACTTGTTTTGGATCAACTTTTAAAATTTCATCCAAATTGTCATTAGTACCACCGAACATAAATGAATAATTGGCAAAAGAGGTGTTTGAAGCTATTTCAAACTTTTCATTTAATTTCTCGATGGTAGTTGTTTGCGGATTTGTATTTGGCATTTCTATAAAAGAAGTAATGCCTCCAGCTATTGCTGCTCTGGATTCTGTTTCAATTGTTGCTTTATGAGTTAATCCAGGCTCTCTAAAGTGCACCTGGTCATCAATAATTCCTGGCAAAAGATACTTACCTTCAGCATCTATAATATTAATATCAGATGATTTGGCACTTATGGAATCATCAACTTCTTTAATGTATTCTCCTTCAATTAGAATGTCTCCATTAAAAACTTTACCTTCATTTACTATGTTGGCATTTTTAATAAGTGTCACTTTATGTTGCATATTATTTTTTAAATAAACTTTTAAGTTTTAGAGAAATAACACCAAAAACAGCTTCAGAGATAATTCCAGAACTTAATTTAGACTCTCCTCTAGCTCTATCTGTAAAAATAACAGGGACTTCCACAATTTTAAATTTCTTTAAATAAGCCTTAAACTTCATTTCAATTTGAAACGCATAACCAACAAACTTAACAGCATCTAGATCTAAAGCTTCCAAAACACGCCTCTTATAACATATAAATCCTGCAGTAGTGTCATGAATATTCATCCCAGTAATCACACGTACATAAATGGATGCCACATACGACAATATCACCCTACTTAAAGGCCAGTTAACCACATTAACTCCTTTTATATAACGCGAACCAATAGCCATATCTGCTCCTTGATTGTGACATTCTTCATAAAGCTTGATTAAGTCTTTTGGATCGTGTGAAAAATCGGCATCCATTTCAAAAATGTATTCATACTCCTTTTCCAGACACCATTTAAATCCATCTATATAAGCTGTTCCTAAACCTGATTTTTCTTTTCTGGATAATAAAAAAAGCCTATCAGAATATTCTTTTTGTAATTCTTTTACTTTTAACGCCGTTAAATCTGGAGAATTGTCATCAACAACCAAAATATCAAAAGCTATAGCCTGTGAAAACACAGCACGAATAATGGCTTCAATATTTTCAATCTCATTGTATGTAGGAATAATAACAATCCCTTTTTCCATAAAACCTTTTATTTTTAGCAAATGTAAACTTTTTAAAAGATTCTTTTTTTTAAATATTACTTAATAATTATAAAGTTTGATACAAAAAATTGTAATAATTTTAAAGCATGCTTCGAGATGTTATATACAATGAGATTTTCACAGTTTTAATTATTATAGGTTTAATTTTTATTGCGTCTGCAAAGCTATTATTCCCTAAAAGATTTAATGAATTTGTTCTTGTTTTAGGAAATTCTAAATACCTGAAGATTTATTCCAGAGAGCAAAAATTTCTTGATATGTTTGATGGCTTATTGTTTGTCAATCTAATTATTTCTATTTCGGTTTTTGTCTTTTTAGTCTATCAAAAGTTTGTTGATAACATGAATCCCTCCGTAGGATTGTTATTTAAATTAATTTTCGGACTTGCTGTTTTTATATTAATAAAAGTTCTTATTGAGCGTCTAGTAGGCAGTCTTTTTGAAATAGATTCATTAATTGACCATTATTTGTTTCAGAAAATTAGCTACAAGAATTTAATTGGTATTATTTTAATTCCAATAAATGCACTCTTGATTTATAGTTTAGACTCAAACAAAATAGCTATTTTTATAATTATTGGACTATTGTTTGCCATTAGTATTATTGGGTTAATTACATCTATTAAGTCTTATCAAAGTTTAATAAAAAACAACTTATTTTATTTTATTTTGTATCTTTGCGCACTTGAAATTGCACCTTACCTTGTTTTATACAAAGTAATTAGTGCTTATTAATGTCGTAATATACTAATCTGTCTATGAGAGTAAAAACAATTTTAGTATCTCAACCGGAACCTAAAATAGAAAATTCACCCTATTTTGATCTTCAGGAAAAGCAAAAAGTTAAAATAGATTTTAGGCCTTTTATTCATGTAGAAGGTGTACCTGTAAAACATATTAGACAACAGAAAGTTGATCTAAATAATTTTACAGCTATCATTTTAACTAGCCGTAATGCTGTAGATCATTTTTTTAGAGTAGCAGAAGAAATGCGCTTTAAAGTTCCTGATACCATGAAGTATTTTTGTCAATCTGAAGCTGTAGCTTTTTATCTTCAAAAGTATGTGGTGTATAGGAAAAGAAAAATTTATGTTGGAAAAAGAACATTTCAAGATCTTTCACCACTTATCAAAAAATATAAAGACGAATCTTTTTTACTTCCAACAACCGATAAGTTGAAACCAGAAGTCCCAGAAACTTTAAATGGGTTAGGCGTTAAGTGGAAAGAAGCTATTTTCTATAGAACAGTAATTAGTAATTTGTCTGATTTAGCAGATGTCTATTACGATGTGTTGGTTTTCTTTAGCCCTTCAGGCATTGAGTCTTTATTTAAAAACTTTCCGGATTTTAAGCAAAATAACACACGTATTGCAGTATTTGGGGATACCACAATTAAAGCGGTAGAAAAGCATGGTTTAAGAGTAGATATTGCAGCTCCAACACCCGAAACTCCTTCTATGACTATGGCTTTAGAGAAGTATATTGAAAAATAAATAAAAGAAGGTAAACAATAAATCTTCGGTTAATACAATATAAAAAAGGGCGAAACTTTTAGTTTCGCCCTTTTTTATGATAAATTTTATAATCTTAATTAACGATCAGTTTTTTAGTTTCAGATCTATTTTCAGAAGTAAATCTAGCTAAATATACTCCTGATGATAATGACGTAAGACCTACACTATTCTCGCCATAAGAAAGTTCTTTTGTTAAAACCAACTTCCCAGTAATACTATAAACTTCCAATTTAGAAGATTGAGTTTTAGATAGTATTGAAACCGAACCTCTTGCAGGATTAGGGTACATGCTAAACGCAGTTAACACTTTATCATCTGTTCCCAATAAATCGCATTCACCCTGATTTTCTACAAAATTACTGTTAATATCTATAGACCATGTCCCTAAATTTGGTTCTGTATCATCATCAACAAAAATACAGGTTAAATTATTGTTACTATCAGAATCTACATAAACCGTAGCATTGGTTCCATTACGCATATCTAAACTCGTAAGAGTAGTAGCAGAGCCTTGGTTAGTACAAATAACACTTGTTAAAGCAGTGTTTAATGATAAATCCAATTCAACCAATTGATTGGCATGAATATTTAAAGTTTCTAAAAGTACATTATTAGATAAATCTATAGACGTTAAAGCAGCGTCGTTAGCTTCTAATATATCCAATTGACTTCCGGCTCCAGGCATAGTTATTGAGGTTAAGCTAGAGCAACCTTCAATATCTAATCTAGTCAAGGCTGTTAAAGCAGAAACATCAAGACTTGTAACAACAGTATTATACTCAATATCTAGTTCCGTTAAATTAATAAAGGCCTCAATTCCAGTAAAATTTGTAATTGCCAAACTACCAAGATATAAAGTTCCCGTTTCAGCTTCCATAGCTGCTGTTGGTACTTGTCCATCAGAAGAAATATCATCATAAGAAGCAAGCGCAGCTTCCAGAGTAGCATCTGGGACAGCCGTGTATTGAGCAAAAAGCGATGTTTGGGCTACTAAAAAAAGAGCCAATAAGTAAGTAATTTTTTTCATGTGTTTAGGATTTTAATTAAG
>DATGBV010000091.1:0-2135 GCA_035312485.1 Flavobacteriaceae bacterium
GCGAATGGATGTCGCCTAAATTCTTTAAAAATAGTAATGGGAGTTTTTCAGAAGAAAAAGTAATTAATCCAGAATTAAATGGTCTTTAATTTGAACATAATAACTATCCAGCAATGGCTTTGCATTATGCCCAAAATGTGCACCACCAGTTCCTACCAACAAATCATTGTTATTGTCATTATTAAAATCTGTAATTATAGCTACAACATCCTCTTTAATTGAATCGTTTGCTATAGAGGTTATTCTTTTTTCAACATACGTGGAATCTGTTTGAAAATAGATTTTACCAGTTTCAAATCTAGAACCTCCAAAATAAATATCTTCTTTATTATCACCATTTAAATCACCAATTGCTAAAGCTGGTCCTCTATCAGACACTTGATACGGAATTAATTTTTGAAGATTAAAATCTATAAATCCATCTTCTTTATGAGTAAAATTAATTCCCGTACTGTCAGTTAGTTTAAAAAGTGGTTTTTCTTTTCTTTGGAGTGACTCATAATTGAAAGTTTTTGTGTTTTCAGGTTTAACAATCAATGTTTGATTTACATCAACATCTTTTAAAACCTGAAAAGTTTTGTCCGGCCAAACAATTTTAAGTGAATCTATTTTTGTTTGTTCTCCAAAACCAAAATGAATTATTGGCTCTGAAGATGCTTGAAAGCCTCTTACTGTGTATAACTCTTTGTATTGTAAATTACCCTTTGAATAAGCAAATACTTTTGTCCCAATTCCTTGTTTATTAGGATTGGTATAACTGAATTTCAATTTCAAATAATTTGCTTTAGAATCTGTTTGATTTATATATAAAGTAGTAGCATCGTTTAAATTGTTAACTACTAAATCTAAATCGCCATCATTGTCTAAATCTGCCATAGCCGTTG
The DNA here is from genome assembly GCA_035312485.1 of Flavobacteriaceae bacterium. Classification (GTDB taxonomy): domain Bacteria; phylum Bacteroidota; class Bacteroidia; order Flavobacteriales; family Flavobacteriaceae; genus Gilvirhabdus. The sequence goes on from DATGBV010000091.1 coordinate 885, forward strand.
CACCAGAAACAAAATTGTCTTTCTCAAGCCACTCTTCAGATTTGTCTTCAAACTTTAAATTTTCAGTGCCTTTAAAAATAATATTGTGTGTTTTACCCGAAGGCATCATATCTAATGCCTGTTGGTCAACTAACCTTGTGTTATCTAGCTTTTTCTGAATTTGATCGTTTGATGCAAACTTGATAAAATCTAAATTATTTGGGCGTTTTGGTATTCCATTTGAAATAAATAAATCTTGCTCTCCATCTTGGTTATAATCTGCAAAAAGTGAACTCCAACTCCAATCTGTTGCAGCAACACCACTCATTAAAGCTGTTTCTAAATAATTTGAATTTTGTTGATTTACAAAAAGCATATTTCTTGTAAATTGATAATGGTAGCCGTAACGCTCTGTTCGTAATTTCTGAATTTGTATGTTATCATCGCCTTCAGAAGATTTTAAAACAGTTTCATCTTCAGGTAGCATGTCTAATGATATGATATCTGACCAGCCATCGTGGTTTATATCTGCAACATCGTTACCCATAGAAAAACGTGAAGTGTGGCCAAAATAATCTTTCAGTTTTTCAGAGAATGTACCATCTCCATTATTTATGTAGTAGTAATCATCTTCATGAAAATCATTACCTACAAAAATATCTGGATAACCATCTTGATTAAAATCTGAAATGGCTATACCTAAACCATAGCCATTAATACCTCCATAAATACCAGCTTCTTCGCTTACATCTGTGAACTCGCCATTGTCATTTCTTAATAATTTATCTCCTGTTTGATAATTACGTTTATATCTCAATTTTGCATTCCCAAAAGATTCCGGTGTATGTATGGCATGATTTAAAAGATACATATCTAAATCACCATCTAAATCGAAATCCAAAAATGCTGCAGAAGAACTATATGATTCGTAATCAAGCATATATTTTGCTGCACCTTCAGTAAACGTTTCGTCACCATTATTTATATACAGTTCGTTAAAACCATTAAAGCCATTTAAACCAACCACTGCACAAACGTAAATATCTAAAAGTCCGTCGCCATTTATGTCGCCCATAACAGAACCTGTGTTCCAAGAACTATTTCCTTGAATCTGTGCTTTTTCAGAAATATCCTCAAATTTCAGGTTGCCTTTATTTAAAAACAATTTGTTTTTTACTTGATTTCCAGATAAGAAAATATCAGGTAAATTGTCGTTATTTATATCTCCTACAGCAACACCACCACCATTGTAGTAATAGAGATAATCCAGAA
>DATGBV010000092.1:0-6560 GCA_035312485.1 Flavobacteriaceae bacterium
CAAGGCAATGCACAATTTGGTGAAGGTGGTTTAGCTCATGATGTAATTAACAGTATTTCTGAATTCGGCATAGTGCCAAATAGTGTTTATACTGGTTTAATTAATGAAGAAGAAAAACATAACCACACTAAAATGGCAGATTCCATAAAGACTATTCTTGATGTTTATATTAAAAGTCCAAGTGATTATGACTCTAATTGGAAAGAAGATGTTGAAGATATTTTAGATAAACATTTAGGTAAAGATATAACTACATTTAATTATGGAGGTATAGAGTATACACCTCAATCTTTTTTAGAGATGACTACAATAAATCCTAAAGGTTATATTACCATAACTTCTTTTTCTCATGTTCCTTTTTATTCAAATTTTATATTAAATATTCCAGATAATTTTTCCAATGGTTCATTTTACAACGTTCCTTTAGATGAAATGATTGAGATTATAAACCATGCTTTAGAAAATGGTTTTTCAATTGAACTGGATTGTGATGTAAGCGAAAAAACATTTTCTTCTAGATATGGAGTTGCTGTAATTCCTGAAGATAGTAGTAAAAATAATGATGCTTTAACAAATAAATTGAAATCAAAATTTCATTTAAACTAAATATATTCCATCATCTTTAATGGTAATTATTTTTTGTTTGTAAAGCGAGCCTACAGCTTTTTTAAAACTCTTTTTGCTCATTTGTAAAACAGATTTAATCTCTTCGGGATCAGATTTATCTGTAAGGTTTAAAAAGCCGCTGTTATCCTGTAGTTCATGCATTATTTTTTCTGCATTAGGTTCTATATTTCTATAGCCTATTTGACCTAATGTAATATCCAACTTATTTCCTGGACGAATTTTTTTTACAATGCCTTTTAATTGGTCTCCAACAGATAAATCTGTAAAAATATTATCATTATAAATTAAGCCCAAATGCTTTTTGTTTACAATAACATTCATACCAATTTCCGAAGGATGTGAAACAATCAAATCAACTTCATCAAATTGTTTTACTGTAAGTACTTTATTATCTAAAAATCTATTGGTTTTACTTGAAGCCACTAACCTATTGGTAACTTCATCCAGATAACAATGCACTAAATACCAACCTCCTTTTTTCATCTTAAAAGCCTGCTCTTTAAAAGGGCAAAACAATTCTTTAACCATTCCCCAATCTAAAAAAGCACCATGCTTTGTAATCGCATTGCAACGCAATAAAGCAAATTCTCCCTTTTTGATATATGGCTTATCAGTTACAGCAACCAAACGTTCTTCATTGTCTAAATACACAAAAACTTCCAGTTTATCCCAAATATTAAATTCTTTAGGAACGTATCTGTTTGGTAGTAAAACTTCATTGTTTTCTCCATCACCCAAAAATAATCCAGGCTCTGTACTACGTAATATGGTAAGTGTATTATATTCACCAATGTTTATCATGATGCAAATGTAGTGATATTACTTTGTAGAAATAAAAAAAGCGTTGCAATTAAAGCAACGCATTCACTATAACTTTAAAAGATTCAACTAATACGCTGATTCTTTATTAAAATGCTTTACTAATAAATAGTAAACAACAGCTCTGTATTTACTACGATTGGATTTGCCATATTGTTCTATTACAGAATTGATAGCGCTATCTAATTCTGCACTATCTTCTAAACCTAACTTTTTAATTAAGAAATTATTTTTTACGGTTGCTAATTCAGATTCATCAGACCCAGAAACAGTTTCAGAATCTGCATTGTAAATAGAAGGTCCTAAACCAATAGTTACTTTAGTTAATAAATCCATATCAGCAGTTATATCAAATTTGTCTTTTAAATCCGCTGCATACTTCTCGATTAATTCAATTCTTTTGTTCATGTTTTAAATTTTAAATTAATTTGATTATTAAAGTTAAGTATTTTATCAGACACTTAAAAAGTTAAAAAGTCATATTAACCTTTATTTAATGTAGTCGAAATAATTAAGTAATATACTATCATTCAATTTTCTAGGTGTGAAAATTTCCAATATTTTAGGCTTTTGTGATTTGTTAAAAAACACGTTTAGTTCATTTTCCAAACTGGTTTCATTATCTACAGAAAAATATTCAAGCCCATACATATCTGATAATTGTTTTGCTGATAAGTTATGTTTGGTTTCAAAATACGTATCAAAATTATCACTGTCTTTGTTTCCAGGTAGAATTCTGAAAATTCCTCCTCCTCCATTATTGATTAAAATAATCCTGAAGTTTTTAGGAATATAATTGTTCCACAATGCATTACTGTCATAAAAGAAACTTAAATCTCCAGTTACAAAAACGGTTTGTTTATTGTTTTTTGTGGCAAAGCCTATTGCTGTACTTGTACAGCCATCAATACCGCTTGTGCCTCGGTTGCAATATACATCAATAGGTTTTTTCAAATTAAAAAGTTGTGTATAACGTATGGCAGAGCTATTGCCCACCTGAAGCGACGTGTTTTTAGGAATAGCTTTTAGTACTGTATCAAAGACTTTAAAATCGCTAAACTGAATTTCATCCAAATATTTAAGGTGCTTTTCTTGTCTGTGTTGTCTCACCTGTTTCCAAAAAGGTTTGTAATTGCTTTTTTTAACATGTGTCAATTTGGGTAAAAATTCAGAAAAAAACTGATTTGGAGAAACTTCAATATGTTTCTCTAGGCAGAAAAATGTATCATTGGCTTTCTTCTTATCAACATGCCAATGCTGTTTTGGTTGATATTTCCGAAGAAATGCTTTTATTTTTTTCGAAACGATCAACCCTCCAAAAGTCAATAATATATCTGGTTGCAATTGCTTGAACTCTTCGTCAGTTAAAGGTGCAATAATTTTATCGATACTAGGAAAAAACTCTTTGTTGTGTAAATTTGAAGTGGTTTCAGTAAATACTATTACACTGTTATCGCTCGCCAATTCATCCAACCATTTTTGTTCGATGATATTTGGTGGATTGACACCAACTAAAATCATCTTTTTTGAAGCATTGTTCCAGTCATCTAAACAAACATCCAAATCAACAGAATCCATTTTTTTTGGCTTTACTTCTATTTCAATAGATTTTGGTTTTTCAGAAAGCTTGTCAGTAACATCATATAGAGGTTCTTCAAACGGAATATTAATATGCACAGGACCTTTTTTAATCAGTGCAGTATTTAAAGCCATATTAATTTCTTCTTCGTTCTCTTCTTTTATTTGCTGCTTTATTCCTAAAAAACGCTCCAGCTTATTTTCAATATTTTTAATAATTGCTGGTTCATCATCATTTGCATTTCTCGGAATGTTCTCTAAATTCTGTTTTAAACTTGCAGAATACAAAATATGATTCTTATAAACTTTGGGTTGATTTATTGTTTGCCCATCTCCTATTCCTATCAAATATTCAGATCTGTCTGCTGACAAAACCACCAAAGGAATATCACTATAAAAGGCCTCTGCAATTGCTGGATAATAATTAAGCAATGCGCTACCAGAAGTACATACCAAAGCCGTTGGGTGTTGCGATTGTTGCGCCATACCTAATGCAAAAAAAGCAGCACAACGTTCATCTACAATACTATAACATGTAAAATAGTCATCGTTAGTAAAACCAATGGTTAATGGCGCGTTTCTACTGCCTGGTGAAATAACAATATTCTGAATGTTTTTTACTTTACAAAGCTGAATGACAGTTTGTGCTAGTGGAATTTTTGGATATTGCATGTAAGACCTAAATCTGGAGTAAAAATAATAAATAGCAATACGATAAAAAACTATTGCAGTACCTTTTTCATGACTTTGGTTTTAGACACTGTTTCTTCCCATTCATCTTCTTCAATAGAATCTTTTGTAATGCCTCCACCAACATAGATTATGGCTTGTTCACTCCTTAATTGCATGCATCTTAAATTCACATATAGGTTTGAAACTTTTTTTACAGTACTGTAAGCGTTGTTCTCTAGATTTCTTCTGTTAGGGTTTCGATTGATTTTGTGTATTAGGTTTAGTTCACCTAAAAAGCCTGTATAAAACTCTCTCTTGTAATTTTCGTTTTCAAGAATAAATTCCTTTGCCTCTTCTTTTGGTTGGCCACATACTGCAGGCGTTGGATGTAATTCTTTCAAAATATCTTTGAGTTCGACTGAAAACTTTCCAATAATTTTTGTTTTTAGATGAAGTATGTTACCTGCCTTTACTGTTTCTGTTTCAAAAGTTTTGGCCTCATAGCAAAATGCATTAAGATTATCCACTATAAAATCAACCACCAATTGATGTTCATCTTTTTCTTTTTGTCCCCAAACTACATCTAAATCGCCATTGTAGTCCTTGGTTCCAGCCAATGCCATAGTAGTAAATTGGTTGCCTTCTACTCTCAATAAAGTCTCTGGACTTGCTCCTAGCCAAAGCCCAACTTTTGGATGATACCAACAATACACAAAGGCTGTTGGATAAGCTTCTAGCAAACGTTTAAAAGTATTTAACGGATTAGTTTCGTGAAGTGTTATTGATTCTTTTCTGGAAACAACAACCTTATCAAGTGCTCCAGAGTTTATTTTTTCAATAGCTTTTTTGACTAGGTTAGTATGATGTTCTTTGGCTTCAGAGGAATCTTTTATAGTAATTGAGTGGATTCCTGCATTCATTTCGACCTCGCTCAATGACCACGCAGGAATGACAGCAGAACTAGTAATGTAATTTGATTGATTGAAAGGAATTAAAACAGTATCTTCATCAGTATCAAAAGGCGCAAATACAAAACCAGTTTCAGAAAAATCTTTAACTGAATGAAACCTATCATCATTTTGAAGCAACGCTTTTATTTCAGCTTCATTGGGCTTTCTGTAAACCACAAATGGCAATTCACTATTAAAATGATTCTGTATGCTTTCAAAAAAATCTTCCGAAATCATTATTTGTTTTTTGGAAGCGAAATGGTGGTAAGTTTACACAACGAGATTAGATTACCATCATCATCTGTTACTTTAATATCCAGTAATTGTGTGGTTCTTCCTCTATGAATAAACGTGGCTTTAGCATATACAAATCCACTACGTACACTTTTTATATGATTGGCAGAAATCTCTATGCCACGAACAAATTTCTCTTCCAGATTTGCAAACACATGAGATGCAAAACTCCCAACACTTTCTGCTAGTGCGACTGTAGCTCCACCATGCAACACACCATCTGGCTGATGTACTCTTGGTGTTACTGGCATTTTTGCTGTTACATAATCATCTCCAAAATCAATAAACTCAATGTCTAAAGCCTCCATTAAAGTACCTTTAGACGCCGCATTTGCTTGAGCAAGAAATTCTTCTTTAGATAATTGCATATATTATTTTACTTTTAAGCTTGATTATGTAAAAGTATAAAAATGAATTCCACCGAAAAAGAAATTTCATACAATATAACCAACACTTATTCCACATTAAATACACTGACTGAAAAAACAAAAAATGTATGGTTTGTCTGTCATGGCATTGACTATTTAAGTCGTTATTTTTTGAAATATTTCGAAGAGTTAAATCCCAAAGAAAACTATATTATTGCGCCACAAGCCAGTAGTAAGCATTATTTAGGAAATAATTATAAACATGTTGGTGCCAGTTGGTTAACCAAAGAAAATACCAATATAGAAATTGAAAATGTGATGCGAAACTTTGATGCTATTTTTGAAGCAGAACATATACCAAGAAATGCAAATCTGATAATTTTAGGCTACTCTCAAGGTGTGTCTGTGGCTTTGCGATATGTTGCCAAACGACAACTACAATGCTCTCATTTGGTCATGATGTCTGGAGGTATTCCTAATGAATTAACTCTTGAAGATTTTAAATTTTTAAAAGGCAAAGTCATTTTTGTGTTTGGTACAAACGACGAATACATTAATGAGGAACGCTTAATACAAGAACTAAATAAAGGCGAAATGCTTTTTGGTGATATGCTACAAGTATTTCTTTTTGAAGGCAAGCACGAAGTGAATACAGATTTTATTAATAATTTGCTATAAGTCATTACGAGGAGTAAAGCGACGTGGTAATCTGTTGGAAAGGAATTCAATTCATGAGATTGCCACTGCTGACAGAAAACGTCAGCATCGCAATGACAGGAAAAATTTAAACTATGACACCACAATTAGAAAACGAACGTGTAAAGCTTACGCTGTTGGATTTAAGCAATTATAAACACCTGATACCAATTGGGCAACAAGACAAACTGGTACAATACTCACCTACAGATATTGCCACTCCAGAAGCTTTGAAAAATTATGTACAAGCGGCTGTTGATGGTTATTACCATAAAACAAAGATTCCTTTTATTGTTTATGATAAGCAAGCCAAAGAATATGCTGGCAATACACATTTCATGAATATTGATAGAAAAAACAATGTTGTTGAAATTGGCTCCACATGGATTGGCAGAGAGTTTCAAGGCACAGGCTTAAATAAAAACATGAAATTCTTGATGCTACAATATGCTTTTGAAGAGCTAAAGTTTGACAAAGTAGTATTTCGTGTGGATGAACGCAATACAATTTCCAGAAAAGCCGTAGAAAGTATTGGTGGTATTCTTGAAGGTATACT
>DATGBV010000093.1:0-2602 GCA_035312485.1 Flavobacteriaceae bacterium
AATCTTTTTAGATTTCAGGCTTAAAAACATATTTACTATTTTATCGAATAGTTTATATGATGAAGCAAAAGGGACGATTTTTTTTAAAGTGGGATTAGAAATATTAAAATAATAAAGGCTGGAAATTACAATATCCCGCGGATCGCGAACAACATAAATGATTTTATAGATGCCTTTTTTTACACTGTATATTTCATTAAAAGTATGATGTGATTTATAACAAATAAAGTCTGATGTTCTTTTCCTTCCTTCTTCATAGGCTGTTGTAACACTCTCAAAGCCCCAAGCTCCTTCTAAAGGACATTCAACTAATTCTGCTACAAGTCTTGCAATCCAAGTTGTTCCGCTTTTTGGATAACCAACAATTACAATGTTCTTTTTCATGCTATACCAATTGACGTTTACTTGTTTGTTTATACCATAACCATAAAAAGACAGTAATGAACCATTGGCTACCAGATTTAATAACGATGGCACCATCTATTCCATTGGCTTTAATGACTATATAACCAATTATGATTTGTAACAATACCGTAATAAGTGCAGCTATGCTCACTATAGATTGTTTGTTGAAACGATATATTTGATTAATAATTATCATTTGAAATAATAAAGGTATAATAAACATATATGCAATAATATAATTCTTTAAGCTGAAATCTATTTGGTAAATGTTGCTTAAAACTATACTAATAAGGTATGTAAATATTAATCCATATATAACACCAAAAAACAAAGATTGAATCTTAATACGCTTTATAACACTTTTATTTAGTCTGTAAAATAATTTAAGATGAGGGTTAACAAAATATGTCGTTATTAATTGGCCAACCGTTAGAAAGCTTATTAAAACTTGGTATTTTCCTATATCAGCTACCGAGAAGAAAGTATTTGCAAAATAAGTATCTATTTTTACTCTTACTGTTCCTAATGTAAGAGGAATAAAAAAAGGTATGGAGTTTTTTAGATGCAAAAAACTGAAACGAATCTCGACGCCGGACATTTGTTTCGAATAAAAAAACATATAGGATAATGATTTAATAAGGTTTGCTAAAACTATTAAGAGGATAAAGAATTTTAAATCTATGAAGTTGATGCTGAAAAGAATAAAGAAAAAAACAAATGCATAAAAGATCAACTCTACAGTAAGACTAAATTTAAAATCTTTATGGTATAGAATCAAAACTTGATATGATTGATTGATGTAAAGAAGTATTAGCCAAAAAGCAACCAAAATTTGTAGTTGGTTGAAAATAGGAAAAAGAAATATAATAATTAAAACAGGAATAATTAGCACACATCTGCTAACAACATTTGTAAACCACTGTTGGTAAATACTTGTTGGGTCAATGCTGAAATTTTTGAGCAAAATATCTTTATTGCCAAATGACATGAAGAGCAGCAATAAACTAACCCAAATCAATAACTCTACATAACTTCCCCATAATTCCAGTGATCTAAATTTTATGATACAGTAAGAAATTGCCAACTGGCCAATTGGCATAATAGATTGGCTCACACCATAAAGCGATATAATTTTTAGTCTAGAAAATATTTTATTTAATTGAATGCTCATTTTGTATTGGCAGTTTACACAAATTATAAAAACCAACACCTCGGTTATTATCACTTAAGAAAAAGATACTTTTATCTACAACTATTGGTTTAAGTTTGTTTGAATTGTCAAATGTCAATGGTTTTCCTTTATAGAAAATTTGTTTGTTTTTTATATAAGCCATTGTTGTATCAATCTTTTTACGCTCAAATGGTAATGTTTTTTTATTTATACCATTTTTGTTCCAGTAGTAGTACTCTAGAGTATCATTTTTCAATGTGTAATCAAATGTCAAAATAGGTGTTTTGTAGTGCAAAGCATTCTCAAAATATTCTTTTTTGTTTGCCAAAAAGGGAATTGTTATTATGCTTAATACTAAAATAACTAACATTATTTTATACCTAATAAAGTTTCTTTGATAATAAAGTAGAGCGAAAAATAAAATGATTACAGCGAATAACCTTAAATAGTTAAATGGAAAAATAAGCCATTTTAAAAAGCTTGAATTAGAAATAATAAAAAGCATTAAAAAGCAAAAAACTTTTTGGCTGATGGAAATATTAAGTTTTGAGATTGATAAAAACATCAACATTAATAATATCAATAAGTACGTACTTTGATAAGGAGACAAAATAAGACTGCCAAATAACCACAGCGAAAAGACTAAAAAACTATTTCTTTGATTTTTAGTTATAAAATATAAAATGCTCAAAATGAAAATTTTAAATATGTAAAGCAACGTTTTAAATAAAATAGGACCGTTATAAAACACCATGGGGTTGTCTATTTTGTCATAAATAAACAGACGTTTTAAGAACATAAAAACAGACTGATAACTATCTACAAATGCGGCAGAAATTTCACCATTATTGGCCCTAAACAAAACCTGGGTAAAATAAAATTTGTATAGTTCATAATCTGTAATTACAATTGGAATAAAAAATAGTATGAAAGTGCAGATTAAAAACCAACTCAATGCTTTAAATTCTTTTTTAACAATTAAAAAACCAATTAAGATTATAGGAAAAACCTTTAAACTTACTGCCA